>JBGCDY010000404.1:0-4378 GCA_045105835.1 Chitinophagales bacterium | reverse complement strand
CCAATTTTTGATGCAATTTGGTCAAGTGGAAATTTGGACGCACTTCAATTACTTCATTCCAAGCGCATTCGTGCATCACTTCAAAAATCTTTTTATCCGCTTCCGAAACGGCTAAGATATCGGGATAATTGAGTGCCGAAGTGATTTCCTTGCTTAGTGGATAGGCTTCCAAACTGCTATAATTCACTGCAAAATTGGATGCTGCAAGGCGGGTCAAAAAAGCATTCAAACCTGTTCCGAAACCTATTTCTAAAATGTGTAAAGGATTAGTAAGTGATTCTTTTCGCTGCAAATCCTTCAATCCCGCTTCAATGAATATGTGATTGGATTCTTGGATGGCTCCGTGTTTGGAGTGGTAGGTTTCGTTGAGTTCGGGAACGTAAAGGGAGTGAGAGCCGTCGGTGGTGGTGATGAGTTTTGGGGTTTGCATGTTTGTGTTGTTTGTTGAATTGAGAGGCAAAGATTGCGAAAATTTTGAAATCTTGTCAATCGTTGATTGTTAGTTTAGTGGTTCCTTTCTCGTTCAAATGTTTTGAATAGTAAAGTGGTTGGCAAGATTTTCAATTATGAAGCTCCCTTTAATAGCCAAAAAAATGTTTATCTTTCTACCCAAATAGAAAGACCTATGAAACCTCCTCACAACTCTACTATAAAAACTGCATTGATGCTATTCACTATCAGCGCCTTATTTTTTGCTTCCTGCCAAAACCAAGAAGACCTAAAACAAAAACCTACTACCGAAAATCCAGTCCTCCTTTCCCCTGATATTGCCATTAAATGGAAACTGCTCACCAATTTTGCAGACAAAAAAGAAGCTCAATCCCTCGCCCAGTTCACCCTCATCAACAAAGGAAATCAAGCTTTGGGCGATGACAACTGGACGATTTACTTCAATCAGTCACCCCGTAAAATCGTGGAGGAATCGGTGGATGGAAAAGTCGAAATCGAACAAATCAATGGAGATTTTTATAGACTTTCTCCCACCCAAGATTTTGAGTTAAAAGAGGGGGATACTTTGGTGCTGCAATACAAAATGAGGGGAGTGATGATAAAGGCAGCCGATGCTCCTTGTGGTGTCTATGTGGTTTTCAATGAAGGCAAAGAAAATCAAGAAATAGTGTCGATTGAAGACTATGAAATTGAAGCCTTCAAGACAGCCGAACAACTCAACCGATTTACCTACGACAAAAACCCTATTCCTACTCATGCTAGTATTTTTGCAGAAAATGAAAAACTTTCTTTGCTTCCTTCAAAGGATTTATTGAAGGTCATTCCTACGCCTTTTCAAGTAGGCAATTCTTTGGGAACAATGGAAGTGAATTCTACTTTTTCGATTCAACATGAAAATGGTTTGCGAAAAGAAGCCTTGTTTTTGGCAAAAAAAATGGAATCGGTCTTGGGAAAAAAAATACGGATTGAAGTCGGCAATACCAAATCCCGCAAAGCCATTCACCTCAAACGAGATACGACATTGCAAGTCAATGGAGTAGATAAAGAAGCCTATCATTTGAATTTTTCGGATGAGGAAGGCATTACTATCAGGGGGAGTGATGGAGATGGTATTTTCTATGGCATTCAAAGTTTTTTGTCTTTGCTGCCTATCGAAGCCTATGCAAACCCAAAAGACACCTTAGAAGTTCTGATGATTACCCTCTTGGATGCGCCCCGTTTCCCCTATCGAGCCATTTATTTGGATGCCGCCCGAAATTTCCATCAAAAAGAATCCATCTTCAAAATGTTGAACATCATGGCTTTTTACAAGCTGAATACATTGGTTTTGGGTTTGAGCAATGACGAAGGCTGGCGATTGGAAATTGAAGGACTTCCAGAGCTGACCGAAGTGGGCGCATTTAGAGGGCATACGCTTTCGGACACTGCTTTTTTGCATCCTTCTTATGGTTCGGGAGCTTTTCCCGATCCCAAAAAATCACATGGAAGTGGTTATTATTCTCGCCGTGATTTTATGGAAATTCTACAATATGCAAACGACCGCCACATCAAAGTCATTCCCGAACTCAATTTCCCAGGTCATGCAAGAGCAGCCATCAAAGCGATGAATACACGCTATGAGCGATTGAATGCAGAAGGAGAAGAAGAGGCTGCAAAGGAATTTTTGTTGGTGGATTTGGCAGATACTTCTCGCTATGAATCGGTGCAACATTATCCTGACAATGTGGTCAATGTCTGTCAGCCTTCAGCCTATAGATTTTACGAAAAAGTGGTGGATGATGTGATGGAAATGTACCAAGAAATGGGCGCACCTTTGACGACTATTCACACAGGCGGTGACGAAGTACCTGATGGCGTGTGGAAAGGCTCACCAGCTTGCTATGAACTAACTCGAAGGGTAGATGAAGCTGCGGTTGATTCCGATTTGCGGGTCTATTTTGTGGGTGGACTTGCGGATATTTTTGCCAAACGCAATTTGACCTTGGCAGGTTGGGAAGAAATCGCCATGAAAAAAGATACGAGTGGTCACTATATCGTGAACCCTGATTTTGTGGACAAAAATTTTCTGCCCAATGTTTGGAACAACCTTTGGGGCAATCAAGATTTGGGTTACCGTTTGGCGAATGGCGGTTATCCCGTAGTGCTGTGCAATGTGACCAATCTCTATTTTGACTTGGCGTATGACAAACATCCCGAAGAATCGGGCTTGTACTGGGGCGGTTTTGTGAATACCCGAAAAGCCTATGAGTTTGCGCCCTTCAATGTTTTTTATTCCACCAAAGAAGACGCAATGGGAAAGCCTTTCAACATAGCCGAAGACTACAAAGAAATGGAGCGATTGCAGCCCGAAAACCAAAAAAACATCTTTGGAATTCAAGCCCAACTGTGGAGCGAAACCATCAAAGGACAAGATATGCTCGAATATTACCTCCTCCCCAAAATGCTCGGTTTGGCAGAAAGGGCTTGGGCAGCGCAGCCTGAATGGGAGCGAACAGAAAACGATACTTTGCGAGAAGAGAGCTTGGGTAATAATTGGAATGTATTTGCGAATACGCTTGGACAGCGGGATTTACCCCGATTGAATTACCTCTTTGGAGGCTTCAATTTTCGTGTGCCACCTGCTGGATTTGTAGTCGGAAAAGACAGTTTGTTGCGGGCAAATGTGGCGTTTCCGAGCTTGGAGCTTCGTTATACAGTGGATGGAAGTGAGCCGACTGTGGAGTCAGAATTGTATCTATATTCGGATTCATTGAAAGTTGGGAATAATGTGAGGATGAGGGCTTTTGATAGAAGAGACAGAGGGAGTTTGGAGTATTGATTTTCATACAGCTTTGAACAGGAAGTTTTAATAAAAAAGAAGCATACTATACACACGAACCATAAGAAAACTTCCTTTTTATTATTCATTCTTGTTCAAGGCTTAATTCCTCAAAATCATTAAACTTGAGTCTCACGCCCCCAACCAATTCCAAATCATCTCTTTACCAAACTCCGTCATAATCGACTCAGGATGAAACTGCACCCCTTTGACATCCAGTTCACGGTGCGACAAAGCCATAATAACCCCGTCCTCACTTTTGGCAGTCACCTGCAAGCAATCAGGAAAATCCTTCTCGTCCACTGCCCAAGAATGGTACAAACCCACCCCAACCGTTTTAGGCAAGCCTTGAAATAAATAATCCGATGACTGCAAAACTTCAATAGGCTTCACAATCCCATGAATCACCTTCTCAAAATTAAACAAATTCCCTCCATAATATTCTGCAATCGCTTGATGCCCCAAACAAACGCCCAAGATAGATTTCTCTTTATCAAACCGTTGTAGGATATGGCGCATGATTAGAGCTTCTGAAGGCAGTCCTGGTCCAGGCGTGAACAAAATCTTGTCATAATCGGTTATTGCCTCCAAAGAACACGCATCATTTTTGACCACCTTCCAACTACATTTTCCAAATTGCTCAATGAGTTGAACCAAATTGAAGGTAAAAGAGTCATAATTGTCAACGATTAAAACTTTCATAGCAGTAAATTTAAACCAAGTAAAAAAGAAAAAATAACTCCCCGACCCATATTCCCCTTTTGAAAGGGGCTGGGGTATGTTAGCAAAAGAAAACGGGGAGTTATTTTTTTACCCTTACCAAAATGGCTACATTCAAAAATATTGTTCATTCAAAAACTGGTAGATGATAGACAAAACCATACAACAGATGAACACTTATGGAAAGCTTCAAATTCCATTTTTGTTCATCATTGACTTTGAAATGCAATGCCCGATTGTCTTGCCTTTGGACGAAATAAACTCCAAAGAGATACAATACCACTTTCCTACACCCCCGAACCTCCCCCTAGCCCCCTCCAAAAGGAGGGGGGATTCTTCAAGAAAAGTTCCCCCTCTCTCGGAGGGGGCTAGGAGATCGGAAGAGCGTCG
>JBGCDY010000403.1:0-2697 GCA_045105835.1 Chitinophagales bacterium | reverse complement strand
GGTTAGGATTTTGGTTTGAATTGGAGTGGGTGATTGAGGATAAATAGGATGAAGTTCAGACATAAATTGTCAAAAACAAATAAAAACACCATTTTTGACAAAAAAACGGATGGCAACGATAATCAAATTGGAGGAAATACAATCCATTGTAAGAAACTTAGATGTAGTAGCTGCAATGGAAGAAGGCTTTGTTCAGTACAGCAATGGCAATACAGTTGTGCCTCCTGTTGGGGAATTGCTGTTTGAAGAACCCAAAGGCGAAGCACATATCAAGTATGGCTACATCAGGAAGGACGATTATTATGTGATAAAAATTGCCTCTGGTTTTTATGACAACTCCAAATTGGGGATTCCTTCGAGTCAGGGAATGATGCTCTTGTTTGACCAAAAAACGGGCGTTCCTGTAGCCGTTTTATTAGACGAAGGGCAACTCACCGACATCCGCACAGCCGCCGCTGGAGCTTTGGCAGCTAAATATTTTGCGCCTCAAAATATCAAAGGAATCGGAATCGTCGGAACAGGCATACAAGCACGTTTGCAACTGCAATACCTTCAAAGCATTACGGACTGCAAAAAAGTATGGGTTTGGGGGCGAAACGCAGCAAATGCAGAGCGATTTGTGCAAAATTTGGGCGGTGATTTTGATATTCAGATTGCAGCCAATACCCAAGAAGTGGCGCAACATTGCAATCTGATTGTAACTACAACACCTTCACAAAGCCCTTTGTTGAAAGCTGAAGACATTCAGGTAGGGACACACATTACCGCTGTAGGTTCAGATACTTCAAATAAGCAAGAATTGGAGAGTGCTATTCTGCAAAAAGCGGATATCGTAATTTCTGATAGTATTCCCCAAAGCAAAAGCCGAGGCGAGGTTTTTAGGGCAGTTCAAGATGGCGTAATAGCTGCGGATAAAGCGATTGAATTGGGTGCAACTATTCAAGACAAAAGCCTGCAAAGAATTAATGATGAACAGATTACGGTGGTGGATTTGACGGGTGTGGCGGTTCAGGATATTATGATTACCAAAGCTGTTTATTTGGAATTTCAAAAGAAATTGGATAGTTGATGTGATTTTGTTTTGCTTATTCATCCGATGAGGGCTTTCAACATCTTGGTTAATAATCACTTATGCTATAGCCCTCATCGGATGAATTTTAAAATAGCTTGCCCCAAAAACTCGGGATTTATTTAGAAGCGTTTCTAAGTAGTTTGTCAACTTCAACTTGTCGGGTGGATATTTAACAGAAATCTTCCTATCCATTCAGAAGACACTTACAGTGTGACACATAGTTATTGCCAAAGAATACCCGACAACATCATCTTGAAAGACTACTTAGTAGAATGAGCAACTAACACAAAAATATATTCTCCAAAACATATAGAGATTCAAATGATAAAATACATCAGCAATACAGGAGGAGGCAAAACGGTTGATTTTGAAAAGGCAATACTCGATGGTTTTGCAGTGGACGGTGGACTGTATGTTCTCGAAACTTTACCTCAGATTCCATTGGAGATTTTGCAGTCTTGGAAGGGTTTGTCTTATCAAGATTTGGCTTTTGAAGTCTTGTCTTTATTTATAGAGGATTCGGTTGTTCCGAAGGAAGATTTGAAAGGCATTTTACAAACGGCTTATGCGCCTTTTGAGAAGGAAGAAGTGATTCCTTTGCGTCCATTGAAGTCTCGAAAAGACACTTATATCATGGAATTGTTTCATGGTCCGACGCTTTCTTTTAAAGATGTGGGAATGGCTTTTATAGTCAATTTGTTCAATTATTTTTTGAAACGGAAGGGAGAATGTTTGTCTCTTGTCACCGTCACTACGGGAGATACAGGACCAGCAGCAGCCTATTTTGCAGCAGGAAAATCGAATTTGGATGCATGGATTTTGTACCCCAAAGGACTGATTACCCCCGAACAAGAACGGCAAATGACGACGCTTCCACATCCCAATATTCATCCCGTTGGAGTCTTTGGCTGTCCAGAAGGAGCAGATGATTTAGACTTAGCGGTGGCGAAAATGTATGCCAATACTGCTTTCAAAGAAAAGCTGCAATTGTCGAGTGTGAATTCCTTCAATTGGGGGCGAATATTGATACAAACGGTGCATTATTTTTATGGTTATCTGCAAGTTGTGGAGAAGGTAGGCGAAGCCGTCAATATGTCTGTTCCATCGGGAGGATTTGGCAATTTGTGTGCGGGAGGATTGGCGAGAAAGATGGGTTTGCCTGTCAAATATTTTGTGGTTGCCAACAATAGAAACAATTCCTTGAACCGAATTTTCAACACAGGTATTTTCTCCAAAGCTCCCCTGTACGAAACGCCCGCTTCTGCAATTGACATCCTCATTCCCTACAATTTTTGGCGGTACTTGTATTTTTGTGAAGGCGTAACTCCGAAGCAAATCAAAGAGTGGCAGGAAACCTTCAGAGCGACAGGTGAAATGGTATTTGATAAAGCTATTTTTGAAGCGTATAGCAAAGGATTTTTGGCACATACCTCTTCTGATGAAGATACACTTGCTTTGATACAATTGGTTTTTGAAGCGGAAAATTATTTACTCGACCCACATGCAGCAGTCGCTTTGCAGGCAGCAGGTGTGCTGAAAGACAAAATTGGAGGAGAGAAAATGATTTGTTTGGCGACAGCCCATCCTTCAAAATTTTCTAAGGTAATTTTGAAGGCACTTCAAGA
>JBGCDY010000402.1:0-2171 GCA_045105835.1 Chitinophagales bacterium | reverse complement strand
CGCATTTGCATATGCAGATGAAGGGGTAGTTTATGATTTCTCCATTACGCTTACACCTGATGCTCCTCCAGCAAGCATCCCTACCCTCTCTGAATGGGGCTTAATCGTCCTTGCTTTACTATTCATGACTTTGGGTACTTTGTATTTGGTACAGCCGAATTTCAGAAGAAGCTTTGAACAAAAATAGATTATAGAAAAGAATTCTTAATCGAAGTGCTTCTCAAACACTGCACTCCAACATTTTCAAAGAGGCAAAACCTTCAGTGGCTTCAGCTATTGGAGTTTTTTTTGTGGTCTATAAGCTTTGAACATAGCCTGTCCCGAGAACTCGGGAAAGGTTTAATAAAAAGGAAGCTCGTATTATCCAACAATCAAACGTCCAATCAAGTATGCTTCTTTTCTATTAGTTCTTCTTGTTCAAGGCTATGGTACAACCCAATACTTGAACCTCTCGAATGCCTTAATACAGAATAACATCCGATAAAAAACCGCCTTGAAAAACAGGTAAAAATTTGGCAGATATGGGGTATATGTTTTGGCAGATATGGGGCATATCGCTTTTGGAAAAGAGAATTGGAGGGCATATATTTGCGAAAAGTATTTCATATAATTTTATTTTTTTTCCAAAAATTATTTTCACGAACATTTCAATTCAATGATTTGCTAAAAATTAGGCAGATATGGGGACTTGGCTTTTTGGAAATAGGAAAAAAGAGTCTCTACTTTTGACAAGTTTATCAAAGTCTCCAAAGTAGTTGACACTCCTTTGGATCGGATAGATACAGTAATTCCTTTTAGACAAAAATTGATTGATGTCTATCATCAGAAAAAAAAAATCGAATAGCCCAATTAGTCTGCTAAAGCATCCTTCGTTTTGGTAATCTCCAGTTTAATTTGTTGAATATTATCCGTTTTTTCTACAATAAATTTATTTTAACAAACTTAATTTTTCATACAATGAAAAACATCAACAAACTTATTTTTACTTCTTTACTCGTATTACTTTGTCAGTATCCCCTTTTTGCGGTTACTTATACTTTTCTAGGAACAACAGATAGTCAGTGGACAACTCCAGCAAACTGGGACACCTATCCTGGTCTAACTATTGGCGCTGGAGATGAGGCAATCATCGCTGCAGCCTGTATGATTGCAGGAACTACTGTCACGAATAATGGTACGATTACGGTTAACGCTACTTTTACGTTTATAGTAGACTACATATTGACCAATAACAGTTCGGTAGTAGTTAATGGTACACTTGCAACAGGTTCGACTATCGACAATGAAAATGGAGCTACAATCACTATTAACAGTAGCGGACTTCTTCAAACCTCTGGTAGCAATTTTCGTAACAAATTAGGTGGTACTGTGGACAATAGTGGTACGATTCAAAATAATTTACTATACAACAACTTTGGTACGACTAATAATAAAAGCGGAGGTCTAATTACAAATGTTGCAACCATCAACAATGAAAGTGGTGGAATCATCAATAATGAAAGTGGGGCGAATATAAATAGTAATAACTTTAACAATAAAACAGGCTCGACATTCAACAATTCGAGTACTTTTACCACCATAGGTGGTGGAACATTCACCAATGATGATACGGTCAACTTACTTACTGGCAGTACATTCACCAATAATTCTATTTTTAATAACAATGATACCTTTGCAGGAGTAGGAACTTTGGTGCAAGCTAACACCTTCAACAACAATGCGGGGTCTAAGGTAGTACCTGCGGGGAATCCAACTGCTGGTACTTTGGCTATTACAGGAAACATGAACTTTGGAAGCGCAGATATTGAAGCAGACATCGCTGGGGATGCTCCCTCTCATGATTTGATTACGGTATCTGGAACAGCAACTATTGGAGCTGCTACAGAATTGAGTTTAAATTTCACTTATGCGCCTGTGGCTTATCAAGTGTATGATATCATTACTGGGAATACTGTATCTGGAAACTTTACTCCTGCAAATGTATCTTCTTCGGGTATGGCTGTTACTGACTTAACGACTATCAACAATACGACAAGTCTAAGAGTGACTGTGGGAACGGTGCCTGCGTCTGATGTTCCTACCCTCTCTCAATGGGGCTTAATCATCTTGGCATTGCTATTTATGACTATGGGGACTTTGTATTGGGTACACCCGTATTTTAGAAAGAGTTT
>JBGCDY010000401.1:0-5058 GCA_045105835.1 Chitinophagales bacterium | reverse complement strand
ACTTCTCCTGCTACATCGCTATTGGAGAACACATCAATTTGAGAAGCATCGCCGCCTACTGTATTCAAAGCCAAGTCTTTGAGGGTAATAAAGTCGGTAGCAACAGGTGTTAGCTGAGAAGGATAGCTGAAACTGACATCCAAACCGATGGCTCCGTCCAAATCAGAAGCAGAATAACACACATCGTAAGTTCCTTCATTAGACATACAATCGGTAGTAATATCGGCTACTGACCATGAGGATTCTATTACCTCTTCCTCCAGTGTGGATATATAAAGCATATTTCCTCCCACATAAAGAGTGCCATTGGCATAGGCAATAGAAGTTAGACCTTGTCCATCTAAATAAGAAGTAAACGTTTGTCCATTGTCATTCGAAATAGACAAACCATTATCCGTTGCGGCATATACATTGTCTCCTTCTGCAAACACTCCATGTGTTCTGTTGTGAGCCAATCCATCATCAGTGGTTTTATTGACAAATGTAGCTCCGCCATCCATAGAGATAGCCAGCCCCCCTTCGGTTGCTAAATAAACTTCGTTTCCAACTGCAAAAACATCCATCGCTGTGATGCTTCCCAATCCATCGGCAAGAGTCTTGTAGACAAATGTGTCTCCTCCATCATTGGAGATAGAAATGCCTCCCAATCCAGGAAATTGTGCGCCATAGACATTGTCGCCTTCTACAAAAACATCCCACACAATATTGCCTGCCATCCCATCAAATTCGTTTTTTTGGACAAAGTTGAGCCCGCCATCCTCAGAGACAAACAAGCCTGACCCAAAAGTAGCCACATATACGTCGTCTCCAGAGGCATGGATTCCAAAAGGCATAGAGAACGGATTAATAGAAGGGAGACTTGTAAATGTATTGCCCCCATCTGTTGAAGTTGAAACGCCATTTATACCATGTGCTGCATAGACTTTATTGCCGTCCGCAAAAACATCTTGTATAACCAAACCTGCCAAACCTTCGGTGCTTGTCTTATGAGAAAATGTGTCTCCATTATCGGTTGAAATAGATAGCCCATCCTGTGTGCCAACATATACATTGTCCCCTTCTGCAAATAGACTTATGACATTGTTGCTACCCAAGCCATCATCAGTGCTTTTGGTAGTAAAGGTAATTTGGGCTGAAAGAGAAGTGGGGCTGAATGCCAAGTACAGACTGGCAAGAAGAAATAGATAGATAGTGTTTTTCATGATAAAATTGTAACGTTTGATATTGTAATGTAAGTTGTAATTGTGGGCTTCAATAACATAGTGTCAGTTTTTGGGGAAAGGTTAGCGGGGGGGGGGAAGTTTTTTGTTTTTTTGAACAAGAACTGCTATGTGGAAAGGATTTTTTTATTGTAGTATGTTGGTTATTTGGTGTTTAGGGGAAAAATAAAAAATTTTGTTTTTTATTCTTTTCGATTTGGTTTTTGAGGGCTTGATTTTTTGGACTGCAATGAAGAAACATTGAAGGAGGAGTTAACTTTTTGGAGGGGATTGGATACCTTTAATTGTAGAAAAATTAGGTTTATTGAGAATTTTGGTTGTCTGGCAAATTCCGTGTAGTCTCCATTCACTGTTTTAGTCAAAGAACTAAAATTAATATAGAGGCTTTCGTCAAAAAACAAATGATAGGTAAGGTGACAGAAATAAAGCTTCAAATAATTATTAATCAATCAATGTTTTGGTTAAGATAAGTTGTTAGTTTACTTTACAGCAGACTACTTACAGCCAATCAAATAAGATAAAAATGGGTACAGAGCAAAAAAAACATTCAAAAAAATCACTGATTCAACTGAAGAAAGAAGCTGAACTAACATTTGAAAAGGCAGCAAAATCGTACAGTAATGGCGAATATGAACTTTCCCTAGAAGCAGGGGCATCTGCTATTGAATTGTACCTACAACTCGAAGATTATGATAAAGCCTTTCAACTGAAAATAATGACTAGCCAAGTTCATATTTTGCAGCGCAAAATTGAAATAGCTTCTTCTTATGCAGAAAATTTGCTTAAAGAAACCATTACCCATTTTGGTTCCATACACCCGTACGTTGCAAGCATTTACAGTAACCTCGGATACTTGCATTCTGTCCTGTTACAGGATATTCAGAAGGGTATTTATTTTGATGAAAAATGTTTAGAAATTCGATTGGAAACAGAGAGTCAGAATAAAGAAGTTATTGCTCGGAGCTACAATAATTTAGGTTTTTCGTATGGGCGCATGGAAGATTATGATAGGCAGTTTCTTTACCTCCAAAAAGCCCTAAATATTTGCAAAGAAACGTACCCCAATTTGCGTGATCATGTCACAGAAATTTACGATAACTTGTCTAATTACTATTTATATGTATTACACGATTATGAGAATGCCATAGCTCATCAGCATACAGCGTTAGAAATTCGCAAACAAGTATTAGGGGAATCACACTACCTCGTTTTTCAAAGTTATATAAATTTAGGAGAATGCCACAAGGAAAAAGGAGACGTTAAAAAAGCACTGGAGTACTATAACATAGCATTGGATGGCTTCAATGTGGTTTTTAAAGAGAAACATCTTCATACTGGAGGTGTGCTTTTAAAAATTGCTCAGTCCTATAATTTGCTGAAAAAATGGGATTTAGCTATTGATTATTCAAAGAAAGCATGGGCAGTCTACGAAAAAGTGTATCCAAATAACCACACAAATAAGGTTCGTGTCTTATGTGTATGGGCAGAAGTGCTGATGCGGCAGTCCAAAACGGAGGAGGCGATGGGCAAAATACAGGAGGCACTACACCAACAATTGAAAGAAGAAACGGTAATCCGAGAAGAAATTCAATTTACTTATCCAATAACAGCGTTCAAAAACTATTCAAAGTATTTAATAGGAACACTGAGATTGAAAGCGAAAATATGGGAGGCTTATTATGAAAACGTATCCCATGATACCAAAGATTTAGAACTTGCGGTAGCCCATTATTTGTTCGCAGTAAAAGTAATTGATGCAAAACGCAAGAGCTATAAAACGGAAAAATCAAAATTGTTGCAAAAACACATAGCTCCTGTTTACGAAGAAGGACTACAATTAACATTGAAAATACAAAGGTTTGCCTCCTCCAAGATAAAGGATTCTGCTTTTCTGTTTGCTGAAAAAGCCAAAGCCGCAATACTCCTATCTACCTTGAGTGATGTTGCCGCCAAGTTGGAAGTACAGTTGCCTTCTGAACTGTTGTCGAAAGAGCGAAAAATAAAAAGTAGATTGGCTTTTTTGGACAAATCCATTGAGAAATGCAAAGAAGAGCAACAGGAGGAGAAATTGTTGAAGAAATACCAAAATGAGTATTTCGACTATCACCAAGCCTATCTTCAACTCCTTCAACAACTCGAAACGGACTATCCCGATTACTATCAACTCAAATATGAAAACAAAACCGTCACTCCAACTAAGCTTCAATCAAGATTGGAGGAAAACCAAGTAGTCATCAGCTATTTTGTAGGGAAAGACAAACTCTATATTTTCGCCGTTTCACCTGATGATATTGAAGTCATTGACCTTCAATTACCCGATGATTTTGAAGCTCTCATTGAAGGGCTTATAGCAGCCTTGACCCAACATCAATATACAGCGTTTATTGAAAAAAGTTTTCAGTTGCACGAATTGTTGATTACACCGATTCAGGATTTTATTGTAGATGATTTTGGATTTGATGAGGAATTGAAGCAAGTGTTTGTGATTCCGCATGGAGTATTGAGTTATGTGCCTTTTGAGGCGTTGATTGGAGAAGAACCGTTGTCAAGGTCTGCGACCGTTGACAAGGTAAGAACAACTTTGTCAACGGCTGGAAGCCTTGACAACAGTTTAAATATAAACAGTTGGAGTGGTCTTGACTATCTCATCAACCACTGCGAAATCAGCTACCATTATTCCGCTACTTTACTCTACCGCCACTTAACCAAAAAACAAAATCAAGAAGAAACACCCCATAGTTTTGCAGGTTTTGCCCCGATTTATGACACCCAAATATCTTCAAAACCCACTGCTGCAAATTTGCCTAAATCAGAACAAATAGAGGTGTTACAACAATCGGCTAAAGCAATGCAAGCATGGGTAATACGTTCGGATGCGATTCGCAGTAATGGAACTTGGGTCAGTTTGCCGCATTCCGAAACGGAGGCAAAAGGAATAGCGGAACTCTTTGAAGGAAAGGGTTTGGAGTCAGAGGTTTTTTTGAGAGAAAAGGCAAGTAAGACAGGTTTTGAGGAGGCTGCAAAACGTTTCAAATTCTTGTTGGTAGCAGCACATGGTTTGGTGAATGATGAGAAAACGGCTTTGTCAGGATTGGTGTTTTATCCTTCGGACAGAAGCGAGAAGCGAGATGAGAGAGGCGAGAGAGGAGAGTTCCATAATGAAGAATACGGAGAAAGAGGAGGTGTAAAAAACCTTGCTTCTGACTTCTCACTTCTCACCTCCCAAACAGACAGCGTCTTGTCTATGGAAGAAACCCATCACCTTGACCTTCAGGCGGATTTGGTGGTTTTGAGTAGCTGCGAAAGTGGGGTTGGTACGCTCCACAAAGGGGAAGGAATGATGGCGGTGAATCGGGGCTTTTTGGCGGCAGGAGCCAATAATGTGGTTTCGACTTTGTTTAAGGTGTATGACAAACCAAGTAGCCTATTGACCCAATATTTGTTTGAAGCGATACTGGAAGGGGAGGAGTATGCTACTGCTTTGCGCTTGGCAAAATTGAAGCTAATGCAGCAGCCGAACATTGACCCGAAAAGTTGGAGTGGCTTTGTGTTGATTGGAGGATAATGGTTGGTTTATTTTGATAAAAAACGAGCGAAACTATTTTGGCATTTTTTTGGAGCTATAGGCTCACACATTGACTGCTTATATTACTCAAACCCACCCCTTACATCCCCCTTGCCCCCTTCAAAGGGGGAATTCTCCGAGGAGGGAAATTTTTCACTATATACGTGATTCCCCTCTTGGGATAGCTTGTGCCGAAACCTCGGTAGGCAGGGGTGGGTTACACTATATGCCTGTTCAATGCGGAGACCTATATTAATATTTGAGGGAAATTTT
>JBGCDY010000400.1:0-4178 GCA_045105835.1 Chitinophagales bacterium | reverse complement strand
ACTCCAAAATGCGCCAAATACAATCGTTCAACGTCAAGGGATTTGATAAGTTTAATTGAAGCTTCCCAATCTTCCAAATTGATATCAGGAGGAGGGCAGGGCGCAACCACCATTCCTTCTTCAATTTTAACCCCTGCTACATCACCCGTAAAAAGGTCTTTGTCCAATTGCCAAGCAATGTGATGAACTGCGTGACCAGGCGTATGCCATGCCTTGAAGGTCGAATCACCAATCGCAAATTCCGTTTCATCCTCGACTGCTACCAATTGACTTTCAGGAATCGCTTTCATTTCACCCCAAAGTCTATCCATTTCATCTTGGTAAATGCGTTTTGCGGATTTCAAAAGCCTTTCTGGTTGTGCAAGATGTTTGTAGCCCAAAGGGTGAACATAAACGGTTGCGCCTTGATGGGCAAAGTACCAAGCTGCTCCAGCATGATCCAAATGTATGTGAGTCAAAAAGACGTGTTTGATGTCTTCCAATTGATAACCTTTATCTGCCAAGCCTTTTTGAAGATTGGGCAACACAGAATGTGGTCCCGTTTCTATCAATACAGGTCCTGCCGAAGTTTCTACCAAGTAGGACGCAATGGAATGACTGTGTCCCAAAAATTGTAAATCAAGGGTGTGAATCATGAAGTTGATTTTGGTTTAAGCTGTCAAAGGTACTAGCAATAAGCGTAAAATTGAAAAATGTGTGCTGATATTAAGTGAGGAAGGCGAAAATGCCCTTATTCTGTGGTCTGATAGAGGATTCTCCTCGCTGCAAATGGATAAAAGCACCGTCTTTAATAGAAAAATGGGCTATTGCTGGCAAATAGCAATAGCCCATTTTTAAGTATCTAAACTCGAATAACAGTGACTTGAATTTGAGATTGTACTTTGAACTTGGGTTTTATTCTACCTTATCAGAGAAATATTTCCCTTCACAAAAACTTCCTCACCGTCAAAAGAAAAAGCCCTTGCATAATAGACATAGACTCCCAACTCCAATGGCTCCTCCTTAAAAATTCCATCCCAAGCATCGTCCAGACTATGTCCTTCAAAAACCTTCTGACCCCAACGACTGTAAATTTTGATTTCAATACTTTCGATATTGCGCCCTTCAATTTTGAAGAAATCATTGATACCGTCACTATTTGGAGAAAAAGCATTGGGAATAACCAAAACAGGCACAGGGATAATTTCCACTCCAACATCTGCAACGGCTTGACAACCATGTTCATTTGTAGCAACCACCGTATAGTTTGTAGCCTCAAAAGGTCTTGCGGTAGTATTGGGGCAATCTATACAGCCCGTCAAATTCTCCAAAGAAGGCAACCATTCAAGACTCTCCAAATTACCAAATTCAGTATTGACAATTGCGCTTAGGTCAATATCCGTTCCGCTTCTAACCGTTTGGTCTTCTGATGCTTCAATGTTAATGTCCGAAACAATCAATTCTACTTCCGTTGCGTCCACACAAACTCCATTGTCCACGCTCAACTGCACAGTATAAACACCCGTTTCGTTCCAATCCAAACTGTGTGAACCGATTTCGTTGGAAGTCGTACCGTTGCCGAAATCCCATTGAAGGCTGGCTCCCTCAGGAAGTGTACCTATAAAGGAAATTTCGGTGTTTTCTCCCAAACAAATCACCTCAGGCATTTCAATCGCTGCAATTGGAGCTTCCACAACATTCAGAATTTGACTTGCAGAAAAATCACAACCCATTTCGTCTACAAAAGTATAGCTAATCGTGTGTTCACCAACACCCGCCAAAGCAGGGTCAAAGGAATTTCCGTTCATACCTGTTCCTTCAAAAACACCCCCTTCTGGGCTTGCATCTAAAACCATCCCTGCTTCATTGATACAAAAAATATCGTTTGCTGCTTCAATCGAAAGCTCTATCGTCGGGCAATCTGCCAAAGTAGCACAGCTTTGAATTACCGTCTCGCTGTTGTCGCAGAAGTCAGGTCCAAGAGCTGTCACCGAAATCACAACCGTCAAATCATCTGGAATTCCTGCCAACAAATAAGACAACTGTTCGGCAGGAACGGTATCGGTGATGCCCAAATCCGTTTCGATGCTATAGCCAACCGCGCCAATTACGGCTGTCCAAACAAACTCCAAACTTTCTGTAGTTTGCAAGCTGCAATCCACAATTGGCGAAGGCATAAATCCAGGAACAGTGACCGGAAGGACTGCCAAACAATCGTTTCCGTCTCGCACGCTCACATTGTAGTTGCCTGGTTTCAGGTTGCTTGCAGTAGGCGCAAATTGTGGAGGGTCGGTATCCCATTCAAAATCGAAGGGTGCAGTTCCACCCAAAACCTTCACCGTTGCCGAGCCTGTGCCTTCTTCTGTACAATCCGAAATCGTGACATCGTCCAAACTCAATTCAGGCGCATCCAAATTTTCGAGTACAAATTCTCGACTGTCGCTGCAATTGTTGTCGTCCATGACAATCAAAATGTAAGTGCCTGCTGTCAATCCACCCAATTCTACGTCTTCGCCCAAAACCTCATTGGTATCTGCATTGCTCCATTCAAACCTAAAAGGAGCGGAACCGTCTGTCAAGACTATCTCCGAAATGCGTCCATCACTTGCTCCACAAGAAGCAGGAGTCAAGGTTGCGCCCAAAATAAGAGGCGGCGGAATGTCGTCAATCACAAAACTTTGAGAGGCAATACAACCGCCTTCGTCTTCGACGGTGAAGGTGTATTCTCCTGCCGAAAGGTCAGAAATTTCTAAGTTTTCGCTAATAACTTCGCCCTCTAAATTCGTCCACCGAATCGCCAAAGCACCCGTTCCACCACTTACTTCAATGCCTGTAATTTCGCCATCTTGACTTCCACAAACAGTTTGGTTGGGAGTCCCGCCACTGATACTTGGTGCGCCCACATCCGAAACATTGAAGCCCAAGCTAACGTCGCAGTTATTGAAGTCGGTGACAATCAAAGTATACGTTCCTGCCGTTACATTGGTCAAATCTATTTCATCACCAAATATTTCCCCATTTTTATCTTGCCAAGTGAAAGCGTAAGGTTCTGTTCCGCCTTCCACTTTCACGCCCAAAACACCTCCATCACTGTTGCCGCAAGAAGACAAATCAATCGTTCCTTCACTCAAAATAGGAGCTGCAATATTAGGGATTTCAAAAGCCAAATCTGTTTCACAGCCATTGTCGTCAATGATTTGAACTGCATAATTGCCCGCCAAAACACCACTCAAATTCTCTGCTTCACTCACCAAATTGCCATTGGTATCTCGCCATTCAAATCTAAAAGGAGCCGTTCCCCCTTCAATTTCAACACCTTCAATACTGCCATTTTCCTCGCTGCAAGTAGAAGCATTGACCACACCGCCCGAAGCTACAGGACTTGCTTCATCCAAAACTTCAAATGCCAAACTCGCCACACAACCATTGGCATCCATTACCTCCAAATCGTAAACTCCTGCTGCAATATTGAGCAAAGTCGCCTCATTTTCGCCTGTATTTTCGTAGCCATTGTTGGACGCATCTGTCCAGTTGTAAGAATAAGGTGGAATGCCGCCTTCAATGATCACATTTGAGATACCGCCATTTTCTTCGCTACAACGGGCATTGTTGACCAAGCCTTCAATGACTTGTGGAGCTGCCTCGTCGGGAATTTCAAATTGAAGCTCTGCCGTACAACCTTCTTCATCTGTTGCAATGAAGGTATAAGTACCTGCCAAAACAGTATTCAAATTTAAATCTGCACTTATTTCGCTGTTTTCGCTGTCCAACCAAACGAAAGTCAATTCACCGTTGCCGCCATTGACTTCAATTTCTTCAATGCTGCCATTTGCTTCACTACAAGTTGTTGGAGCAATCACACCACCGACCAAAACAGGAGCTTCGGTGTCCAAAATTTCAAAACTCAAAGTAGTACTACAACCATCTACATCTGTTGCCGTCAATACATAATTGCCTTGTGGTGCATTGGAGAGACTGATTTCCTCACCATGACTTTCGCCATCCGCATTTGTCCACGCATACGTATAAGGAGGATTGCCGCCTTCAATGTTGATGTCTGTGATATTGCCATCTGCTTGTTCACAATTGGAGGGGTCAATGATTCCGCCACTCAATTGCGGTGCAGCTTCATCAAAAGTAGTGAAAGACAATTGGTCGCTACAACCATTTTCATCTGTCACAATCAAGGTGTATTCACC
>JBGCDY010000399.1:0-8580 GCA_045105835.1 Chitinophagales bacterium | reverse complement strand
AGATTATACATCGCTAAGTAAGCGATAGAAAGTATATTCTGGATATATTAGAAATAGGAATCCCCAGTGGCTTAGGCTGCTGGGGATTTCTTTATTTTATAAGGGTGAAATAAACTTTATGTCCGTAGAATAGCAGTTTTTTTGGGTTGGGTATTGCATCTTTGTTCTCCTACTATTTTAATACCATTACGAATTTTGTTTTTACTCAAACTATTTATTTCGTTAAATCCATCAATAATGAATTACTTAAATAACATCTTGTTTTTCTTTGCCTTGTGCCTATTAATAAACTATGGTTATGCAGGTGAACATGAAAATGATTACTCTGTTTTTAGTAGAACCGTAAATATTGAAGAGCCAAGCCAACAGAATGTACTACGGAATCAATCTACATGGAAAGAGTTTCAAAAGAGAAATGGTCATTGGTATGTTTCTTTTAATACCATTAATGAGCTACCCTTGAGAGCAGCTGGGACTCCAATTGCAGTAGATATTGAAGGGACAACTGAAGAAAAGGCGATGTATTTTCTGACTACTGAGTTGAAGGGCTTTAATCTTCCATTAGAAGGTTTGAAGTACCAACAAATAAATGAAACAAAGAAACATTATTATGTTCGATTTATTCAAGAATACGAAGGTCTTAGTCTTTGGAATGCTTCTTTGCAGGTAGTTATGACAAAAGGTTTTGAGGTAATAGGTTTTACGATGGATGTGTATGATGTGGAAGAGTTGGATACAGAGCCAAGTATTAAAGGTGACTTGATCAATGATTTTATGGCATCTGGTGTGAAAGGAACAGTTGAAAAAGTATCAGTAGATGGATTGAAGGTTTTACCAATTCCTGCGGAGAATGGATATCAATTCAGACTTGTGTATGAGGGAATGGTAGATTTGAAAAATTCAGAAGGTCATGCAGAACGTTTATATACAATGATGGATGCTTCTAACGGAACTATTTATTACCGTCAAAATAAGATTCGTTATTATGAACCTGTTGCTCAAGGAGAATGGACAATGCTGGGTTATGCAACAGAAAATGCGAATGATACCGAAAAATTGACATTCTTGCCGAACATGCGTGTAGATATTGATATGGGTACTGATATAGAGACTCATGTGACGGATGAAAATGGTAGGTTGAATGTTGAAATAACAGAACCTACAATGGCAACTGTTTATATGAGAGGAGACTACTGTACGGTTTATGAAGGTTCTAGTAGGAATAATAGCAATATTCCAAGCTATGAAGTAGAGTTGTCAAATGATATGCAGGAAGTTATTTTGCCTGAAGAGGCAGATTTGGTAGCTGTGTCTGCTTATAAGTCGGTAAACAGAGTGCATGATTGGATGAAATTTTGGTTGCCAGAAGATATGACGCAGTTAGATTATAGTTTGCCAACCCACATCGACTTGACAGATGGTACCTGCAATGCCTTTGCAGATGGAAGTAGTATCAATTTTTTCCGAGAAGGAGGTGGCTGTTGGACGCTTGCATTGATGGCAGATGTGATTTACCATGAATATGGACACAACATCAATGGAGCATTTTATGATTACTTGGGAGCTAACTTTATCAATGGTGGACTGCATGAAGGGTACGCAGATGTTTGGGGCTTGTCTATTACACAGGAACCAATACTTTCAGAAGGCTACCTGATAGGATCGGGAGGTTCTTTTATTCGTAGATATGATACAGATCCTAAGGTCTACCCAGATGATTTGACTGGTGCAGTACATGACAATGGGGAAATCATTGCAGGTGCTTGGTGGGATTTGGGGCAAGTGATAGGGAATGATGCTATGTTTGAAATTTTCGTCAATTCGCATTATGGAACTCCAATGAGAGCAGAAGGAGAAGAAGGAGTATTGTTCAGTGATGTACTCTTTCAGGCTTTGATTGCAGATGATGATAATGGGGACTTATCGGACGGAACACCTAATAGCGACGTAATTATTGAAGCATTTGCATTGCATGGAATCAAATTGCAGCTAAGTGCTGACATCGTACATGAAAATATTCCTTTGAGCAATTCAAATGATGTTATTGCAATAGACTTTGAAGTCAATATTGACTTTAACTACCAGTCTTTTGTGAAAGATATAGTAGTGAAACACAGGGAACAAGGGCAAGGTGAATATTTGCAAGCCTTGGCATATGATTTTGATGAAGATAATAACTATACAACTTGGATTGTTTCTCCGTCAAAAGGGGTGATTTTTGATTATTATATTGAAGTGCAAAGTAATATAGATGCGCTTCCTGTTATCGTTCCAGAGGGAGTAACTGCATCGGAATTTCCTAATTTGCCTTATCAAATTTTAGTAGGGTATGAAGAGAAGGTTGTAGATGATTTCTCTGATTTTGAAAGTGAAACTGCATGGACTATTGGAGATTTGAGTGATGATGCAAGTACTGGTATTTGGGAGATTGGGACACCGAATCCAACCTTCACTGGTGCTGGGGAAGAGGTTCAAATGAGTACAGATAGAACACCGACAAATAGTGACAACCGATGTGCATTTACTGGAAATACTGGCAATGGTGGCGGTATAGGAGAGAATGATGTGGATGATGGAAAAACAACTTTGTTTTCTCCAGTTTATAACATCAAAGGCTTTATTTCTCCTGCCATATCTTACCATCGTTGGTATGTCAATAATGCAGGAGCCAATCCTGGTAACGATTTCTGGGAAGTATATGTATCTGGTGATGGTGGCGATTGGATACAGGTAGAAAATGGAAACATCACAGATGCTACTTGGCGATTGTCTGCTTTGAGGTTAAAGGATTATGTAGAAAGTGCTGAGAGTACGGTTCAACTGCAATTTGTCGCATCTGACCCATTGATATTGGATGCTGGTTTGCAGTTTGATGGAGGAAGTTTGGTAGAGGCAGGTGTGGATGATGTGATTGTGTACGATATTGCTTCAGAAATAGTGGGAATTGACGATTTTGAAGTAGTCAATAATTTGGTGAAAATATTCCCCAATCCTGTTAGTGATGTACTGAACATTGTCAATACCAATCTTGGGGAAGGAAAGGCTCAAATAGCTTTATTTGACATTGCAGGAAAAGAGGTCTACACTGCAAAAGATATTCAACTGGTCGATCACCAATTGGATACATCAAAATTTTCAAAAGGAATTTACCTTATTAGAGTGACTTTTGACAACCAAATACAGCAACAAAAGATAATAATTAGATAAATTTTATTCTTGTAAGTAGCCGTTTTCTCTAACCTCATTTATTGAAGACTGCTATTGGATTTAAAAGCCTTTCCAAACAAATTAATTGGAAAGGCTTTTTGCATTTTTTACCTTTTGTTGCTATTCAATGACTAGATAATTGCAGATAGTGGATAATTTTTTGTTAATTTGGTTTTTAAAAAATTCCAGAAAAATCACCTTTTTATTATGAGAAGAATCATTTACTTACTTACGACCTTACTCTTGCCCCAGTTCCTGTGGGCGCAAAGCAAGACGATAGACGAGCGAATCAACGATATCTTTCAACCCATTACGGATTTTGTAGTAGCAGTTGTTTTTGTTTCCTTCAATTTTAACTGGGGAGATGATGTTATTGCTGTACCGATTGTATTGGTTTGGCTGATATCTGGAGCTATATTCGCTACCTTGTATTTTAAGTTTATTAACTTTAGAGGCTTTAGGTTGGCAATTGATGTGGTGAGAGGAAAATATACCGATCCTAATGAAATTGGGGAAGTATCACATTTTCAGGCACTGACCGCAGCTTTATCAGGGACAGTAGGTCTGGGTAATATTGCAGGAGTAGCAATTGCGATTTCTATTGGTGGTCCTGGAGCAACGTTCTGGATGATTCTGGCAGGCCTATTAGGTATGTCAACAAAATTTATGGAATGTACACTGGGGGTCAAGTATCGACAAGTAGATGAGAATGGAAAGGTGTATGGTGGACCGATGTACTATTTGAGTCAAGGTTTTGAAGACCTGACAATGAATATTGGAGGGAAAGTGCAGAACTACGGTAAAATCGGAAAAGTATTGGCAGGATTTTTTGCAGTAGCTTGTATTGGTGGATCTGTAGGTGGCGGAAATATGTTTCAAATCAATCAGGCATACAAACAGTTTGCTAATTTACCGATTGTAGAAGGAACTTGGATTGCAAGCAATGGCTGGTTTTTTGGTTTAATGGTTGCGATTCTTGTCTTTATCGTGATTGTAGGAGGTGTGAAAAGTATCGCAAAAGTAACCGATAAGATTGTGCCATTCATGTGTGGTGTATATGTTGTAGCGGGTTTAATTGTTCTTGGAGTTCATTTTGCAGATATTCCAAGTGCGATAGGTAAGATTATTTCTGGAGCATTTTACAACGATGCCATTACAGGGGGGATTATTGGAGTGATTATACAAGGATTTAGAAGGGCTGCATTCTCGAATGAAGCGGGTGTTGGTTCTGCTTCAATTGCACATGCTGCCGTCAAAACCAACAACCCTGTAAGTGAAGGAATTGTTGCATTGTTGGAGCCGTTTATTGATACTGTGGTAATTTGTACGATGACTGCTTTGGTAATTGTCATTACTGGAGAATACCAAAACTTTACGGGAGATTCGAGTACAGAAGCAGGGGTAGCATTGACTTCTGCTGCATTCCAAAGCGTTATATCGTGGTTCCCATATGTATTGGCGATTGCAGTACTTTTGTTTGCGTTTTCTACCATGATTACTTGGTCTTACTATGGCACACAAGCAGTTACTTACTTGTTTGGCAAAAGCAAATTCGTAGAATACACCTACAAAATATTTTTCTGTTTTTGTATAGTTGTTGGGTCAGCAGCCACTTTAGGAGCCGTTACAGATTTTTCTGACATGATGATATTTGCCATGTGTTTCCCCAATATATTTGGATTGGTATTCTTAGCACCTATTGTGAAAGATGAATTGAATAAGTATTTAGGGAAAATTAAATCTGGAGAGATTCAACGAGTTGATTAATTTTTTAAAAAGTATACAGGATAGAACATTCAAAATAAATAAAGCTAAGTAAGGTTTTGATTGTGCTAATTAGAATCCTATTTTATATCTTTGTTTAGTGCTTCAAAAGCCTCTGCTAATCAGCAGCAGAGGCTTTTTTTGCTATAAACTATTAGGCAAAATTTTAATCAAAAAATAGGATTAGTTAAAGTGTATATTCATTTGATTATTAGCCTACTAACTTCTTTTTTGACATTGCTTCCTCTCCAATAGAAAACACCTAATGAAAGGGAAGAGAAATTTAACGATTTATATTTCCCCTTATCTGTGAAAAATAGCACGTATTTTGAAGTATAATTTCTTTCCTCTACCTATCTGAATTGTAATATGAATATATCACTATACATTGATGAGTGTTTTCAAATAATAGATGTGGTCGACATCCAAAAGAACAACACAATCAATATCTTAGAAAGCACTGCACCAAACATTTTTGATAAAGTTTCCAGTCATGTGACAAGGATTATAGGAGGTTTAGTACACCGATCCTTGGAAACAAACAGAATGGCATCTGTCGAAAAGTTATTTGCAAGAAACGGAAACACCTCTACTTTTTTAACAATTTCGACTCAAATTGTTAAGCTCGCTTCAATAGATAAGAAAATACTTTTGTTATTTATTCAGCAAAACAACGAAAACTTAGAAGGAAACCTTAGCGAATTAATCAAGGAAAATACAGACTATAGCCCTTTAATGCCCGATAATGAACAACAGTTTTGGGATTTTTTGGAGTCGGCAGAAGTCACCGAAATGGAAGAGGTCGAAACAGAACACGATCAACAGAAGGTAAACGAACGCTTAGAACTTCTCTTGAGAGAAGCAGAAAAACAGGGCTTAGAATGGATCAAAACCATGAATGACCTAACACTTTCTATGATAAAACTCAAAGAAAGTGAGCAAACCAAAAAGGCTTTATTGGATGCAGTACCTGATGCTATGTTTCAAGTAAACAAGGAGGGATATTACTTAGAGTACATCCCCGCAAAAGATGAAACCACGATTCCAGCAGCAGCGTTTATTGGCAACAATATGAAAGATATTTTGCCTGAGGAATATGCCCCCCAAGCAATGGAAGAACTCAAACTTTCTTTGGAAACAGCAATGGTCAGAGATTATTCATTTGAATGGGAATTAGAAGACAACCTGAGGTATTTTGAAATACGATTTTCCCCTCTCAATGAATTAGAAGCATTGTGTATGATTAGAGATATTACCAAACAAAAAAGAGGAGAGGAGCTACTTCGAAAGAGCGTGTTGCATTACCAAGATTTAATTAGAAGAAGCCCCGCACCGATTCTGATATTGGACAGAGACAGTAAGTTCATTGATGCCAATCCTGCTGCATTGTTACTAATCGGAGTGGAAGATATCAAACAATTGAAGAATCGACGAGGATATGATTTTATACACAAAAACGATAAATCAATTGTCAAAGACAAATTGAAGCGAGGATTCAATGACAATTTCCCCGAAGGTGTTGCACGATTTTTATTAGTGAACTACAATGAAGAAGAAATAGCCATTGAAGTCGCTGCGGCAATTATGAACCTCGGAGGAAAACGTGTCGCACAACTGGTATTGAGAGAGGTCAAATAAAATTAAGACAACGAAAGGGGGAAAAAATGCGTAATAATAGTGTGAAAAAAATATTTTATTCTGGATGCTGAACTTTTTTAGGCATTGCTTAAGACCGCTTGATTAAGGGTGTTTCTTCATTTTAATTCTTATTTGAATTTTCATTCCTTACTATAGAGATTTTTTTTGAAAACGATTTTCACTCAATGTTCCGACACATTCATTTTAATTTTGAGTCTAAAGCTGTATCTTTGCACGTCATGGGGAAAAAAAACATATTCGGTTTAATAGGAGTGTTGATGCTACTTGTATTCAACACCTCCTGCAATTCATACCAAAAAGTACTTCGTAGCACTGACTTTGAGTATAAAAGGAAAATGGCGAAAAAGTACTACAACGAGGGAGCTTACTACAAAGCAATTCCATTATTTGAAGAATTGATGAGTGTTTTCAAAGGAACACAAGACGTAGAAAAACTCTATTACTTTTATGCGTACAGCCATTATGGTCAAGACGACTACTTACTATCGGCTCATTACTTCAAAACCTTCGCAGATACTTATCCAAGAAGTGTTTATGCTGAGGATGCACAGTTTATGACAGCTTTTTGTTATTACAAATTGTCTCCAAAACCTTCCTTAGAACAAACCTATACAGGCAAGGCAATAGAGTATTTTCAGCTATTTGCGAATGCCTATCCAAACAGCGATAAAGTGAAGCGTGCCAATCAATTGATGGAGCAAATTCGCTTGAAGTTAGAGACAAAAGCTTTCCAAAGTGCAGAACTTTATTTCAAAGTAAAGAGTTATAAAGCAGCGGCAGCAGCCTTCGAGAATATTTTGGAGGACTTTGCAGATACACAAAGACAAGAAAATTTACGTTTTCTAATAATGGAATCGCTTTTTCTATTGGCAGAAAACAGTGTTAAAACAAAGCAGAAAGAACGATACGAGGCGGCAGTAGATGCCTACTTCAATTTCATAGACCGTTTTCCTAAAAGCAATGATTTGCAAAAAGCGGAAGAAATGTATCAAATATCATCTGAAAAAATTGAAACCTTACAATAAATAATATGGCAAACTCAAAAAAGAAGAAAGGATACTCTATTTCTCCTTACGCACAAGCAAGAAACATTGACGCATTGACCAAAAAAACGGGAAATGTGTATGAGTCGATTGTAATTGTGTCCAGAAGATCCAATCAGATAGGGATGGCGTTGAAAGAAGAATTGCATTCAAAACTGAATGAATTTGCTTCAAACACAGATTCATTGGAAGAGATACATGAAAACAAAGAACAAATCGAAATTTCGAAGTTCTACGAGCGCATGCCACACCCAACATTGTTGGCAATGGATGAATTCATGAATGATGAAGTCCATTTCCGAAAAGCGGATAAGGAGAAAAAAGTTGCTCGTAAAAAGTAACCGTCATTTGAATTTTGAATTTGAACTTGTGTCATTAAAAGGAAAAAAAATTTTATTAGGAATATCTGGAAGCATTGCCGCTTATAAATCGGCAATGCTTACCAGATTTTTTATTAAAAAAGGGGCGGAAGTAAAGGTCATCATGACCCAAGCTGCAACCGATTTCATCTCACCACTAACATTTTCGACCCTCTCTAAGCATCCCGTCACAACCCAGTTTTTCAGCAAACAAGAAGCCGTTTGGAACAATCATGTGGAACTAGGACTTTGGGCAGACATCCTACTCATTGCGCCAGCTTCTGCTAATACACTTGCCAAGATGGCAAATGGGATTTGTGACAACGTACTTTTGGCAACCTATTTATCTGTAAAATGCCCAGTCTTTTTTGCTCCTGCAATGGACTTAGACATGTGGCTGCATCCTGCTACCCAAAACAATATCAAGCTACTCCAAACCTATGGTAACCACCTGATCTCTGTAGAACATGGTGAATTGGCAAGTGGATTGGTAGGAAAAGGACGGTTGGCGGAACCCGAAAATATCGTAGCACAACTGGAGGAATACC
>JBGCDY010000398.1:0-2816 GCA_045105835.1 Chitinophagales bacterium | reverse complement strand
AGTTGATTTTTTTTTTTTTTTTTTTTAACCATCAGATAGATTACTAAATATTTTTGATACAGATTTTAGAATGGTTTCTTAAAATTCCATTTTTTAACAAAAGACCTCCAAACTAATTCATTAACACAAAGAATATGTTTGGAGGTTTTTAATATGATACAAGATGAAAAATAAATTATTACCGATAGTACTATTCCTAACTTTACTTGGAAGCTTACCTACTCACGCCCAATGCACCCAAGCTATTAAAGATTCTCT
This sequence comes from Chitinophagales bacterium, assembly GCA_045105835.1. Taxonomy (GTDB): domain Bacteria; phylum Bacteroidota; class Bacteroidia; order Chitinophagales; family UBA2359; genus JAUHXA01. The sequence continues at coordinate 2,558 of JBGCDY010000398.1, read as the reverse complement.
ACAAAGTGTAGTAGAAATCGAGTATCAAGCTGTAAAACCCGTATTGGTAGATCAATATAAAGGAAACTGGTTCAAACTACTCAAAAACGACAGTACAATTGATTCCACTGTCAAAGATAAATTAACAAGTTTTAGAAAAAATTTGGTCAGTTCACTCACCTGTGATGTTCAAGACTCAGTAAGACAAAAAGAAATCAAACAGAGAGAAAAGTTAATGACACAGCACATAGACTCCTCTTTTCTACATGTTGAATTCGTTAATGCCAAGTATGCAGGAAGTGAGTCTTTTTCGTCTGATATTGATGTTAACCTGAAAGGAGACGGAACAGAATACGCAGTAGCCCTTATCAATAGAAAATTCCGAACAGAATTTCCACTGAATGAAGAAATTGGTGAATTATTAGACATCAATTTTTATGCTAAAGATTTTGTACCAAAACTAACTAAGCAAGTCAGAGGCAGCGTGAAAATTATTCCCGATGAAGAATGGAGGGAACATATTTTTCAGTCGAGTATCATTCAATGGGAAGACATTAGGTTCCAAACCAAAATGGCTCACGCATTTATGTTCAAGAACATGCACAAAGAAGATATAGACAATTACAAAAATTCGCAAAGTCCAAACCCTCTTTTTCAAGCAGCTTTTGAAGAGTATGAAACATATCTGCATAGAATTGAAGAAGAACAAGAGGGGACACCAATGGCACAAGAAAATCGAGTATACGAGGAATTATTGATTACAGCAGCCCAAAAAAGGATTGAATTCGAATGGGCAAAATTGCACGCCAACCTCACTCTTGATTCTATTTTTTTAGAGTGGAAAAATGCAAAAACTTACGGCACACTACATGCAAATGAAGCACACTGCACAGAAGGGGCAATTGTGGACGTAGTAGCAAATAAACAAATTTTGAGCGCACAGTTTAAAAAAAATCCAGGCCAACAATTTCAAAAAATCGAACTCACTGAACATGAATTATTCCATTCATTCACAGAGCAAATTGGATTTTTATTTCACAAGTTAAACAATGACAATCCCGAACTATCAGACATCATCAAATTGGGGAAATATGTACACCGAGCTTATCATGCTTTGAAGCATTTTTATGCAGAAACTAATCTATCTCCTATACCAGAAGAAGAAAAACTAACTCCTGTATATTCTGAAGAAGAAAGGCTAACAGGTACAGACTGGGAAGGACTCAAAAAAGGTAAACAGCGAGATAGTAATGGCAAATTCACAGTACCTGTGACTGCGGAAAATAAACAAGCAGAAATGGAGCGAATTATAGCTGTCTTCAACAAAGTTTACAGAGACAGAGACTTGGGAGATAGTATTGGAGAAATAGCAAAGCCTAAAGAATTATTCAACAACTTAAAACGCTTCTTTCTTGATATGAAAGTGAAGGTTGATGTGCAATATTTTGGCGAGTTTTCAACACAATACAATTAATCATCAAATATTTCTATTTAAAATATTTACTTTTCATACTAAAAATCATGAAACAATCTATATTATTCATCATTATTTTCATTGTAGGTCTATTCTCCCAAACAAACCTCCAAGCCCAATCTCAAGCCGATTCTCTCTTTATCGGACACCACTACAGAGTCATTGTAGAATCCGCTATCTACGTCTCCGATATTTTGGGCAATAAAACATCCGATACCAAGCTCTACGAAGCCCCTTTGGATTCGCACTTTACCTGTGTAGGCGCAACCGACGAAGATTTTGTCATTCGCTTTTGGGTGTGGAAAAACGACGATGCCAAAAACAAAATCTTCAACTACGCCGACTCTACCAAGCAGGGACACCGTTACTTCTTGATGGACAAAACGGACTTCAAAACCAAAAATCAGAAGCGATACAGCATGAAGCCCTCGATTGCGATTGGAGCAGCAGCCGTTCCCTTCAAAATTAGACGAGATCCCTTTCTGTTTACCAACGATGTAGGCGTAGGTTCCGTCTTTGGACCAAAGTTCCGACTGTCTCCTTACAACAACAAAAACTTCTACAGCATTGTAGCAGGAATCGGTTTGTCGAGTATTGTCTTGGACAGCATTTCCACTGAAGGCACAATTACAGACGATTCCGTCAGCAAAAAGGTGAGTTCCCTCACCGTATCTTCGGGCGTTGTATTTGATTTTGGAGGAATCGAAATTGGTGCCTTTATGGGTTGGGATTTCATTGACAACAATGACAATATCAATTGGAGATACCAAGACAAACCTTGGTTGTCAGTTGGTTTCGGCTACTCTTTGTTCCACAAAGCCAAGCATGACAGAGAACCTCCTGGCAATAATTAATTTTTGGTATAAACGAATCAACACATGTTTAACATTTTATGAAAAAAAAGGCAAATTGAAAAAGAATTCTTTTTCAACTTGCCTTTTTTAACGCCTTCCTCCAATAAAACGAAAAACAATACGTATTTTTGAAAGAAATCATTTAACACCATTCAAAATCAAACCAAAATGCCAAAAGTATTTGAACGCGTTGTCATCGTCATGCTCGAAAACACCATGCGAGCTTCTGCCTTAGCCAACCCTGACTTCAA
>JBGCDY010000397.1:0-2441 GCA_045105835.1 Chitinophagales bacterium | reverse complement strand
GCCATCACAGCCCCAACCTGTGTATAAATCAAAATCAACCAAGTAGCAAATATCGTAGGTGAAATGTATTTTCAAATCGACAAAACTACCTTTAGGAATGCTGCCTACTTCAAAGAAGTCCGAGTTGCTCACAAGGTCTGTTCCTGCGGTCAGGTTTTCTACCAAAGTCGCTTGTATGCTACTGGCAGGCGATTTGAGGGAGAAAAAGACATTGGATGCATTGGCTTTGCTGGAATTGTTTCGGATGCGAACACTTACCGTTTCGGTAGGTTCTACTCCTTTTATTTGGCTTGTTTGTGCGCCCAAGATTTGGAAGGACAAATTCGGACCAGACATCGAAAAGCTCGCTGTACCAGCTTTGGTGATGATTTGATTGTTCAAGAAAATCGCATCGTAGTCCACACTGATATTAGTTGATTCATCTTGTGCGGTACAAGGTGCGGTGAAAGAAGGTGTAATGGTCAATCGAATTCCTTCGTCTGGCAAAGGCAATGTGCCGCCATTGACTGCATAAATCTGACTTAAATCAAAAGTGTAATAACTTCCTCCAATACTTGTTGGTGTAACTACAACAGATTGATTGGTGCCTGAAAAACTACCTGTATTGCGTCTTTGTTTAATGGTCAGAGACTCCAATGTATAATTTTCGGGAATTTGATAGACCAAAGTTTTCAATTGGACTGTATTTCTAAACTCATAAGGGAATTGGCGGCTGCCTGCTCCTGTATTGTTTCCTATTTTGAATGTTTTATTGTAATTTCCTGTGGTATAAGGGTCACAACCATAAACGGTGTGATTCAAATTTCCCATGTTACTGACTGCATACCCATAGGTGGTCATGCGTTCTGCGTAATTTCCACATTGGTATTTAGTTCCGTTGGCGGCATTGCTTACATAAAAATCGGTATCAAAAATAGCGATTCTTGTACCCGAAAAACTACCTGTTACTTTGTATTGGGCTGTTACGGTGATTTTATCTCCATTTTCAAAGGCATAACCGTTTGGCAAATCAGAGCAAGAAGCCGCTGAAAGGGTAGAGGCACTGACATCAAATGTCCAAGTTGTACCGCTTTGGCTGATGCCAATTTCGGAACAAGTATAAGTTGCGTCTGCGCTGGCATCATAAATGCTGACCGAAGCACTTTGATTGCTTACAAAATTTCCGAAAGATGGAATCTGCAATTTTGCATAAGCATGGCTGAAAGATTGTGGATTGGGGTCTTCTGCGGTCAATATGTCTCCTTTGAACTCTACTTCAAACTCATCGTTCATCAACAATCTGTCCAATCGAATCAAAGACATATCCAGCGAGCCACTTGGCTGCCCATTGTCATTGTCGTCACCCGAACCAAAGGTGGTTCTTTCGGAAGTAAAAGATTTGAAAATCAAACCTTGATTACAATTGCCTCCATCACAATGAATGCGAATAGGGGTTGTTAATAAACAATTGAGAGTATGTTTGGTATCGCTACTGCAGGCATCACTTGCTTCAAAGAATGCTTGTGCAGTAATGTCTTGCCAAGCACTGGTTGTACCAGGTTGTTCGCAACAAGCTGTCACATCAAATGCAATTCGTCTGTCATTGAAGTTATTACCTTCTGTTGGATATTGCAGTATAATGATTCCTGTGGATTGTGTATAATCTATTGAAGTGGGTAGAACTGTATTGGAAGCTCCTTTTACAAAACCAAATTCATTTTCACCATTCAAGCACAAACCTGGAGGCAGATCAATTTTGATTTCTACATAAGCACTACCATCTGTGGCGTAACCTTCTAAATCTGCATCAGTGTATTCAAACTCTACTGTTCCTACTTCACCATCGTCCATGTCCAAAGGTGCATCCGTAAAAGTACCATCCCAGTGAAAACGTTCTGCATTGAACTCGATTTCTTCAAAATTGACCAAAGGAAAATTACAAGGACCTTCAAAACTACCATTGCCATACCATTCTTCAAACAATTGCTCATTGTCACAAGCAGGGTTTGGAGCAGTTAGGACACAACGTTGGTAATCAAAAGTGACATAATAAGTATCTCCAGGCTGCATATTAGGTACGCTGAAATAAAAGCGGCTATTTACTGAATTTCCCGAAAAACAAGCAGGACCATCATAGGCTCCTATTGCATTGTCAAGTGTCAAGTTTTGAATAGCAGCGCCTTCTTTTTGAATTTTGAAGGAAGATTCAACAATGTAATTGTTGTCCCATTCATTGTGGCGATTGTCCAAATCGTATTGAATGTCGGTTGCCAATCCTGTTCCAGAATTGGTGAAAGTCAAAAGACCCACGCCTGTTTCACTCCAACATATTGGTTGAGTGGACAGCTCCAAAGTAACTCCTATATTGGGCGAACCTTGTGGTGTTTGAACATTTGGGAAAACATCTTCTTGCTCACAAGTGCTGTCATCGCAGCCCCAACGCACATAAGAAGTCGAACCCT
>JBGCDY010000396.1:0-8409 GCA_045105835.1 Chitinophagales bacterium | reverse complement strand
CCTTACAGCCCTGTTGGGCTGCCCACACCTAACAGATTATTCCCAAACGATTCCATTTATCGACAATCCCTATAACTATACCCCTCCAATAGATAAATTATTTTTCTTGGGAACTTTATGCTTAAAAGGGTATATTTTCTTCAATTATTACATGCATGAAAAAAATGATTTAAGAAAATTACAAATAGCATTTGAGAGCTATGAAATTGCCTGGCAATATGCAGATATTATTCGGGAATCGCTAGAGTTTGATGAGTCAAAGTTATTGATTGCATTGGATATACAAGAAGAGATGACAACAATAATGGCAGTCACTCACTCCTTATATACTGTGACAAAAGATATAAAGTATCTATATGCTGCATTCAGTTATGTTGAAAAAAACAAGGCTTATTTGATGCTTCAAGGCTCTCAAGAAAAAGTCGCCAAACAACAATCTGCTATCCCTTCAACTTTGCTTCAATTAGAGAGTGAGTTAAGGGAGAAATTGGCCTTATTGGAGAAAAAAATCCAAAGTGAAAAACAGAAAAAGGAAAAAGAAGACAAACTCCTTCTTCAACAGTATCAAAACGATCATTTTCAGGTCTATCATCAATTTGAAGTACTCAGAAAACAGTTGGAGGACGATTATCCTAACTATTATCGCTTGAAATATGATACTACGACTGTTTCGGTTGAAGCTTTACAAAACACATTGACTGAACACCAAACTGTTTTGAACTATTTCATCGATGAGAAAAAAATCTATCTTTTTGCCATTACCTCCGATGAGTACGAAGTGTTTACCCTCGACAAACCCAATAACTGGACGGAACTGCTCCAAAACCACCTCCAAAGCATCAAATTGCACCAAAAAAGAGAATTTTGCCAACTCAGTTTTGAGCTCTACCAGATTCTGCTCCAAGAAGCCATGCACCACATCATTGATCCTTTTACGGAGAAAACGGAGCAAAGAGAACTGTTCATCATTCCATACGAAGAACTGTACTACCTTCCCTTTGAGACACTCATTATTCAAGAAGCGAATGCTTCGGAATCGTATCAAGAATTGAACTATTTGTTGGACCATTGTCAAATTAGCTATCACTACTCTGCTACATTATTGCACCTTGACCTTCAAAAACAAGTAATGGGAGAACCAGCTGATACTGACATCACTTTCACAGGCTTCGCTCCAATCTACGATGTATCCTCCAATGCCCAAAAACAGGCCTTAAAAAACCTTCAATCTGAACAAGGAACGGCGGTCAATCGTTCCGAAGCAGTCCGAAGTGATGGTACCTGGGTGCCGCTGCCCTACTCCAAAGTAGAAGTGGAAGGCATCGCCGAGCTTTTTGAGAAACAAGGCTTCAAAAGCCAATCTTTCCTGTATGAATCTGCTACCAAAAATAACTTGGAGGAGCAAATCAGCAATAGCCGTTTTGTATTGATTGCGGCACACGGCATTGTGAACAATGAATACCCTGACTTATCAGGCCTCATCTTGGCTTCGGAGAGTGGAGGTGAAACAGCGAAGGGGGGCACACTCCTTGCAAACGAGGGCGAGATAAATAGAGATGAAGAACGAAGTCTGGAAGAGGTAGCTGTGGAGGATTGTATTTTGAACATGAAAGAAGTGGCAATGATTCCGATGAGTGCGGATTTGGTGGTGTTGAGTAGTTGTGAGAGTAGTATTGGTGAATTGCACAAGTGTGAGGGAATGATGGCGGTGAATCGGGGATTTTTGTCGAGTGGAGCAAAAAACGTAATTTCTACACTTTTCAAAGTCAATGATAGAGCGAGTAGTGAGTTGACGATCCTCTTGTTTCGGTATATATTGGAGGGAGACAGCTATAAGGCTGCACTGCAAAAGGCAAAGTTGGAATTGTTGAAGAGAGAAGGAATGAGTCCGAAGGCTTGGAGTGGTTTTGTGCTGTTTGGGAAGGGAATTTAGGTAATTGAAAATTGATAATGAGAAATGGAGCTTATTTTTTGGAAAAATAATAGAATTGGGACATGGAATCTATACAAAATACGAGAGAGGGAGATTTGGAGCGGGTTGAAATTTTATTGCAGCAAGCAAAACCCAATGTTGAATTGCAGGTTTTTGATGAATCTACGGTGGGGATATTAGAGGAAGCGATGCGTTTGGTTGAGAAATGGGAGGCGAAGGAGAAAATGGTGGAAGTATATACGTATTGGGGAATTTACCATCTCTATAAGGGAAATCAAAAAATAGCACTTGATTTTTTTCTGAAAAGCAAAATGCTTTCATTGCAAAAGTATGAAAAAACGGATGAGAAAATTGCTGATTTGGACAAGTATATTGGAGAGGCTTATACGGGACTCTATGATTTTGCAAATGCAGAAAAGTATTTGGGGGATGCTTTAGCTACTTATTTAGCTTTATATGGAGAACAACATAAATCTGTTGTGGAATGCTACAACAAGTTTGGAACGATTCGATTCTATCAGAGAAAACTTAAAAAATCTATTGACTATCAAAAAAAAGGACTTTCTATAGCCTTACAATTACCAGAAGACTTAAGTGAGTTGATTGCCGAATTGCACTGCAATCTTGCAAGTAGTTTTGTCTCGCTTGGAGAATATTCAGTGGCTAAGGAACATCTTAAAAATGGAATGGAGATTTTGAAAGCTTTGTTTCCTTCTACTCACAAGAGCTTTTTAGGTGTCTACCCACTCTTAGCTCATGTTTGCAAAAAAGAAGGTGATTTCCATAAAGGATTATTATATCTTCAAAAATGTATTCATTGTTTTGAATACAATCAATTGAATGGTATTAACCTTGCGTATGTGTACAATGAGATGGCAAATGTCCATTTTGAAATGAAGAATGATACCTCTCAATTGATTGAGTATTTAGAAAAAGCTTTGGCGATAATGTTGGAACACAATTTAGAGGCGCATGAATTAACAGTTAATATATATATCAATTTAGGAGCGACTTATACAGGGCATAACAATTGGTTCAAAGCAAAGTCCTACCTCGAAAAGGCACTTGAAATCGGAATACAACTTTATGGCGAGGAAGAAGCCTTGATCGCTCGGGTTTACAAGTTTTTAGGGGCTTATCACTGTGCTGTGAAAGAATTTGACAAAGCATTGGAGCATTACCAAAAGGCCACAACGATTTTAGAAAAAAATAAAAACAGTCGTATTATAGATTTTGCTTCAACATTTAGAGAGGAGGGGAATGTATATATGGAAAATAAAAAATACGAAAATGCTTTAAAAAAATACCTCAAATCATTCAACTACATCCTTGGGATACCCGAATCAGAAAATATATATGAACTTCTTAGCTTCAAGTCTCATCTAAAAAGTCATGAGATACCTGTCAGGCATATTTTTTTCATTGGCCTTATTTTAGATATAGGCCTCTCGTGCTTTAATTATTACCGAAGTAACACCAAAGAGTTGAAAACACTAAAAGCCGCTTTGGATTACTACCAAATTGCCTTGGACTATGGAGATGAAATTCGTCAATCTTATCAAATGGAGAACGCCAAACTACTAATTGGAAAGGACATAGAAAAAAGTTTGCAAGAAGGAATGGAGGTATTGAATGTTCTTTTTGAAGAGACCCAAGATGCTGCTTATCTCCAAAAACAATTTCTTTTTTCAGAGAAGGGTAAAGCTTATTTAATGCTGCAAAATACGCAAGAGAAAACCGTTCAACAAAAAAATCAACTTTCGACTGAGCTACTTCGTTTAGAACAGGATTTGAAGGTTAGGTTGGCTTTACTCGAAAAAAATATACAAGTAGAACTACTGAAAAAAGATGAAAGTGACACCTCTCAACTCCAAGAATTTCAAGATACCTACTTCCATGTATCCAATGAGTTTGAAGCTTTCAAAGAACAACTCGAAACCGACTACCCCGAATACTACCGCCAAAAATACAGCACCAAAACCGTAGCTATTGAAGCCCTGCAATCCACGCTTGAAGAAAACCAAGCCGTATTGAGTTATTTCATTGGAGAAGAAAAAATCTATCTATTCACGGTTACCTCCAATGAGTATGAAGTATTCTCCTTAGAGAAACCCGACAATTTAGAAGGCTTGATTCAAAACTACCTCCAAAGCATCAAACTCCATCAAAAAGCCCAATTCCACCAACTCAGCTTTGAACTCTATCAAATCTTACTTCAAGAAGCAATGCACCATATCATTGATCCTTTTGAAGAGGAGGTCAAACAAGTATTCATCATCCCACATGCTGAACTACACTACCTACCTTTTGAAACACTCATTATACAAGAAGCTGATGTTTCAAAATCGTATCAAGAATTAGGTTATTTATTGAACCATTGCGAAATCAGCTACCATTATTCTGCCACCTTATTGCACCTTGATCTCCAAAAACAAGCCATTGCAGAACGTGCACCTGCCGAAATGACTTTCACAGGTTTTGCGCCTGTGTATGATTCTTCTTCTGAAGGACAAAAGCAGGCTTTGCAGAATCTTCAAAATGAATATGCTACTGCGGTGAATCGCTCAGAAGCGGTACGAGGGGATGGTACTTGGATGCCTTTGCCCTACTCCAAAATTGAAGTAGAAAATATCTCTCAACTATTTGAAAAACAAGGCTTCAAAAGTCAGTCTTTTCTACATGAAATGGCAAACAAAAATAATTTGGAGGAGCAAATTGGGAATAGCCGTTTTGTGTTGATTGCGGCACATGGAATAGTGAATGACGAATTTCCCGAGTTGTCGGGTTTGGTATTGGCAGAGGAAAGGGTAAACGATGGACGGCAGACTGCAGACGGAGTGGATAATTCGCCGTCGTTTGAAAAACACGGCGACATTAGGAACGGTGGTGATGAAGAACGAAACCTTGAAGAAATATCCATAGAAAATTGCATCCTCAACATGAAAGAAGTGGCGATGATTCCGATGAATGCGGACTTGGTGGTTTTGAGTAGTTGCGAAAGTGGTATTGGAGAATTGCACAAGGGCGAGGGAATGATGGCGGTGAATCGAGGTTTTTTGGCGAGCGGGGCAAAGAATGTGGTTTCCACGCTTTTTAAAGTCAATGACTTGGCGAGCAGCGAATTGACTCAATTGTTGTTTGCTCATATATTGAAGGGAGAGAGTTATTCTACTGCGCTGCAAAAGGCGAAGTTGGCATTGTTGAAAAGAGAGGGTATGAGCCCTAAGTCTTGGAGTGGTTTTGTGTTGTTTGGGAAGGGGAGTTGAACAGGAATCCGTAAATCTGAAAGATTGGATTTATGATTTGAATATAAGAGATCTAAGTAACGGTAAAAAAATAACCTGAACGATTTTTTAGCTAACATGCCCCAACCCCTTTCAAAAGGGGAATTAAGGTGTTCATTTATTTTTTTCTTATTACTAAAGAGGTGGTAGATAAAAAAAGCCCCCGATGGTAGAATACCATCAGGGACCAAAAACACTTTTTCATGGTTGTTTTTATGTATAGCGTTGGTTACTTGTTGCGCTTGCAGTAATGGTAAAAATAGCAGTACCCAGCTTTTTTGAGAAAGCCAATAATCTGGCGTAGATTTTAGGCACTTGGAACTACTTATTTTACTACCATTATCTTTTCTCTATAACTCGTGTCATTTCCCGAATTGCTTACTTCAAGAATGTAGGTGCCTGCTGATAACTGGCTAACATCCACAAAAAAAGTGTGGGCAACTGTTCCTGCAAGATTGCCTTCATGGACAGTAGCTATGTGCTGACTGTTAGAACTGTATAAGTTTATGGCTATATCAGAAGATTCCTTCAATTGAAGTGTAATCGTATTTTGAAGCCCAGATGGATTGGGTGAAACGCTGAAATTGGTTAGTAATTCAGATACATTATGGGCTTGCGAAATATCAATCGTTTTACCTTCCAAAACAAGCCCATTTCCTTTGCCTGGCTCATTGTTGGCAGTACCGATAGATAAACCACCAAAAGTACCCGCATAGACATTGGAATTCAAGCTAAAAACACTCATAATAAAATTGTCTCCTATGTCCTCGTTGGTCGTGTGGTTTGTGAAAGAATTTCCTCCATCTTTGGATATAGACAGACCGTTTTGAGTTCCTGCATAGATGTGATTCCCTGATACATATAGCTTCCAAACGTTGTTGTCACCCAACCCATTGGCAGTAGTTTTGGTAGTGAAAGAATTTCCTCCATCAGTAGAGATAGACAACCCTCCTGTAGTGGCTGCATAGACATTGTCTCCAGATACGAATACACAATAGACATTGTCACTGCCCAGCCCATCTGCGGAGGTTTTATGGCTAAAAGATTTACCTCCATCGGTAGAAATGGATAAACCCCTAAAAGTGGCTACATAGATACTGTTTTGAGCACCACAAACATGGTATGTGTTTTTGTGGGACAAGCCATTGACGGTGGTAAAATTTTCGAATGAATCCCCTCCATCTTTGGAGATGGCTATTCCTCCTTCAATAGCGAGGTAGACATTGTTTTCCGAAACATATACACTATATATATTGTTGTTCGCCAATCCATTTTCGATGGTTTTGTTCTCAAACGAACGCCCTTTATCAGTGGAAATAGATAAGCCATTTTGAGTGGCGACATAGACTGTATTTCCTACCGCAAATACTCCTTTGATATTGTTGTGTCCCAGTCCATCTGCAGTGGTTTTGAGCTTAAAAGATTTACCATTGTTTTTAGAAATGGCCAATCCATTGTAGAATGTGGCTGCATAAATGCGGTTTTTGGTTACATAAATATCGTGTATAATGTTGTTGCCTATGCCGTCTATCGTGGTTTTATTGGTGAACGTAATTGAAGTTTGGGCTTTTAGCGTTTGTCCTGCTGTACAAATGAGGAATATCGATAGAACAGCTGCTAATAAATGGTTAAGATTTTTCATGAAATAATAATAATTTTAGGTGTATTTTTTGTTGTATATTAATTGGGTAGGAATTGATTTGCTTCCTATACAGTACGTTTTTGCAGTAGATTATTTTGATTTTATCTCAACAAAAGGAGTGTTTTTCAGCTTCCATACCACTTCGCCTTTATTGTTGATATAGGTCATTTGTTCATCTGAGGTTATTTTTGCCAGTCCATTGTCAAAATCTGCGACTTCCTGAAAATTTGGTTCGATGATAATTGTTCCTTTTTTATCAATATATCCCCACTTGCCCTCTATTTGTACCGCTGCTACTCCTTCACAAAAAGAACGAGCAGATTCATAAACAGGCATGATAGATAGCGTTCCTTTCTCATCAATAAAGCCGTATTTTTTACCTACCGCTACACAAGCAAAACCCTCTCTGAATGAGGAAACCTGATTGAATTGTGGAGCGGAAATCATGTTGCCTTGCTTATCAATAAAACCCCATTTTTTATACTGCTTAAACGGAGCAAACCCATTTTTGAAATCCCCCACCTCTTCAAATTGAAACTCAATCACCATTGTTCCTTTTTCGTCCATATATCCCCACAGGCCACCTTTCTGTACCTTTCCTAATCCCTCTTTGAATTGTTTGGGCACAGACTGTATGCCTGTCAATGGAAGGGTTTCTCCATTTGAGTATAGGAGGTAGCTCATGTCTTGTTTTCTAGCAGTTGCTATGCCATTGACGAATGAATTCGCCTCATCAAAATACATGTCAAATATTTCTCTACCGACTTTGTTAATATAGGCGCGTTTGTTTCCTTTAAGTACTAAGGCAATACCATCCGAAAAGGGACTCACTTGGTCATATTGAGATTCAATGACAACCTTTCCCTTGTCGTTAATAAATCCCCATAAAGACCCCAGCCGAACGGCTTCTAAACCCTCTTTAAAAAAGTCAGCAGAATACTGTACATCCTCATAAGGACCTAAAACCAATATGTCTTTGCTGATAAAATATTTTTTACCTGCTTCAACTGCAACAGCACAGGCACTTCCATTGGTCAGGACATCCGAAAAACGTGGTTCAATCAACACCTTATCTTTTGAGTCTACAATGCCCCACAAATTGTCCTGTTTGACCCATACCTTCCCGTTTTCAATGATTTTCACATCTTCAAATTTAGAAGCAATAACCGTCTCGCCTTTAGCATCAATCAAACCCCACATTTCAGGTGTACCTACAACGGCAAAATCTTCTGAAAAAGAAGAGTTATCTTGGTAGTAGGAAGTCAAAACCCATTCCCCTTTTGTATTGATATACCCTTTCTTTTCACCTTTGCGTACGCTGGCAAGCCCATTGGCAAATGGACTAACTTCATCAAATTGAGGAGGAATAGTGAAGTCTCCTTGTTTGTTGATAAAACCCCACCTATTCCCAAGTACCACTGCTGCAAAGCCTTCTTTGAAAGTATAAACCTCTCTTTCCAGACTGGTATTGGGTGTAATGCAAGAGCCTGTAAGACAAGATGCTGGGTTTTTTGCGTTTTCAGAACAAGCTTGTCTGAATTGAGGTTCTA
>JBGCDY010000395.1:0-5726 GCA_045105835.1 Chitinophagales bacterium | reverse complement strand
CCGTCGTTTTGACCTCCAAATGGCAAACATGACGGCAGATGCATTGGACCGTTGGACAGGCGAAGGTTCTACCAACGAATATCCTCGTTTGGTGATGAACGACCCCAACAAAAACTTCAGTCGCAGCTCTGACTTTTATGTAGAGAACGGTTCATTTTTCCGAATCAAAACACTACAATTGGGATATACTTTACCCAAATCACTTATCAAATCTGTTGGACTTCAAAAAGCACGTGTCTATGTATCGGGCAACAACTTGGTGACTTTCACCGAATACAGTGGCTTTGACCCAGAAATAGGTGGCGGAAGTTATGGCGTTGATAGAGGTATTTATCCTCAACCAAGATTCTTCTTGGTAGGATTCAATGCTAGTTTCTAAGGAATACTTTGTTTCTATAATGTCATTCCGAAGGAATCTTATTTTTGGATAGGAGGGCTTTGGATTTGAAGCAATACTATCCATCAATCAGAATCAGTTGCAATTTTCAACAAGATTCCTACGGAATGACAAATCAATATAAAACACACAAAGACAACAATAAAATGAATAAAATAATCTCCAATAAATACACAATACTTTTCTTAGCCATTCTGCTCTTCAATGGCTGCTCCAAAGATTTCTTAGAACTCGAACCAAGAGGAACAAGGTTAGAAACCAATTTTTACCAAACAGAAGAGGAAATATTCCAAGCCTTAGTGTCTGCCTACGATGTCCTTCAATGGAATGGCACCAATGGTTGGACAATGAAAATGGGTTTATTGAACACCGCTTCCGACGAATGTTTTGCAGGAGGAAGTGATGCCTCTGACCAACCAAGCTGGGTCGCTTATGACAATTTTACCCTTGATGCCAATTTAGGGCCACAATCAGGACTTTGGAACAAAGGTTTCACAGGAATCTACCGTGCCAATTTGGTTTTGCAGAAAGTAGGGGAAGCAGGAGGTTTATCAGAAACCTTCAAAGCGAGAACGATTGCAGAAGCTAAATTCTTACGTGCCTACTACTACTTCGATTTGGTGCGCTTTTTCGGCAATGCACCTTTGATTACCAACGTCCTGTCAGCAGACGAGATTTACACACAAACCCAAAATCCTGCATCAGAAATTTACACTCAAATCGAGCAAGATTTGCAGGATGCCAAAGGAACATTTGACCTACCTTCTACCCTTCCTCCCGACGAATTGGGACGAATCACACAAGGAGCAGTTGCAGCACTTTTGGGCAAGGTCATCCTTTACCAAAACGATGAATCTCGAATGTCAGAGGCAGGAACTATCTTTGAAGAAGTTATCAATTCAGGTGTTTATGCATTGGAACCCAATTTTGCCAACATTTTCCGACAAGACAATGAGTTTGGAATTGAATCTGTTTTTGAAATCCAATATTCTGGTAATCAACGTGGTGGTTGGGACAATTTTGGAAATGGAACAGAAGGAAACTATGATGTGCAGTTTATGGGAATGAGGGATTATGTAGGGCCTTCTTATTCGGTTGGTTATGGCTTTTGTCCTGTCAGTGAAAAACTGGTGACGGCTCTACAAAACGACCCCCGACTTGAGCATACCATCATTGACGCAAATGAACTTTTAGACCAAGGGGCAAGTTATTCTCCTGGTTACCAAGATACAGGTTATTTCATCCGTAAGTATGCAGGTTTGCAGCAAGACCAAGCAACAGATGGTGAAGTTGCCTTGAACTGGGCATACAATTACCGTGAAATTCGATTGGCAGATGTATTGTTGATGGCAGCAGAAGCTTTTTCAAGAGCTGGAAATGACGACTCTGCAAAAGAATACCTCAATCGGGTAAGACAAAGAGCAGGTGTTTCTAATCTTTTCACCATCTCAGGAGCTGCTTTGTTGGAAGCGATTTACACCGAACGCCAATTGGAGTTGGCTACCGAAGGACACCGCTTTTTTGACTTGGTGCGTACAGGTAGAGCTACTGCTGAATTGGGAGAATTGGGTTTCACTGCCAACAAAAACGAAGTATTACCAGTTCCGCAAAGCGAAATTGATATATCAGAAGGTAATTTGATTCAGAATGCGGGTTATTAAAAATCTATAGTTATCGGATACCTCCAAGGTATCCGATAACTATTTGCAGAACATTTCTTCAAAACTTAAAAAACTACAAACATGGCTTTTCAAAAATATAGTTTATTCCTTTTTCTACTCATTGGTTTGATTGCTTGCGAACCTTCAATAGATGACAAAACAGACATTGGGCCTACTCCAACACCCAGTTTTGAAATCGTCACAACCGACAATCCCAACGAATTTATCCTAAAAAACACCACAGTTGGAGCGTTTATGATTTTCTGGGAATTGGAAGGCACAAGTGACAGAGAAGGGCAAGAAGTATTGGTCAACTTTCCATTTTCGGGAAGCTATGCCGTCAAAATGACCGCCTTCAACAAAGGAGGTTCTGCTTCTACTTCCCAATCTGTTAGTGTCTCCCAAGACGACCCAAATGCTTGTTTTGGAAACTTCAAAATGCTAACAGGTTGTGGTGAAAAGGTATGGAGAATGGCTCCTGAATCCAACGCGATGTTGATTGGTCCAAGCCACGATGAAGTATGGTGGGGCAATTCAGATGGAGATGTGGCAGAACGAACTTGTCACTTCAATGATGAATACATTTTCCGTTCCAATGGCGAATTTATGCAAGACACAAAGGGTGATTTTTGGGCAGATTCTGATGGAGCCGATAATGTTTTCCCTGCGGATTTAGGAGTACCTATTGGTTGTCACTCAACCGATGCCTACCCAGAAGCGTACAAAGCTTGGGGTTCAGGTCTTTATTCTTTCACTATTGGTGAAAATTCTTTGACTGTCGTTGGAGATGGGGCTTGGATTGGCTTGTACAAAGTTGGTTCAACGGATGAAGTGAGCGTACCTCAATCCTCTATTACCTATACCATTGAATCTATTTCAGACAACCGCATGGTTTTGTTTACAGACTTTGGCTGGGCGGTTTGGAAATTTGTTTTGGTGTCTGAGTAGTGATGGGTAATTCGCCTAACTCGCACGCATTTGAAATCATAGCCGTCAAGTTTAGTAATTAATATAATCATTAAGCCTTGAACAAAAATGAATAATAGAAAGGAAGCTTTCTTGTAGCTCATGTGTATAATGTGCTTCTTTTTTATTAAAACTTCCTGTTCAAAGCTGTATGAGAAACAGTAAAACCTTAGCTTGACGGTTATGATTTGAAATGCGTGTGTACATTTTCTCGTTTGTAACGACTTGTAAATAGCGCCTCAAAATGTGCAGGTTCTTACAAACGACAAAAAATATTAAGCACTCGTTACAAACGAGCGCAAGTAAAAATAACATACACTAACTCGCGCGCATTTGAAATGCGTGTGTACATTTTTGTCGTTTATAACGACTTGTAAGTATTGCCTCAAAACTGTGCAGGTTCTTACAAACGACAAAAAATATTAAGCACTCGTTACAAACGAGCGCAAGTAAAAATAGAATACACTAACTCGCGCGCATTTGAAATGCGTGTGTACATTTTTGTCGTTTATAACGACTTGTAAGTATTGCCTCAAAACTGTGCAGGTCCTTACAAACGACAAAAAATATTAAGCACTCGTTACAAACGAGCGCAAGTAAAAATAAAATACACTAACTCGCGCGCATTTGAAATGCGTGTGTACATTTTTGTCGTTTGTAACGACTTGTAGTAGCGCCTCAAAATGTGCAGGTCCTTACAAACGACAAAAAATATTAAGCACTCGTTACAAACGAGTGTAAATAGTCAAATCAAGCATTCCGATTGAATCGGAACGCAAATAAAACACCCTAAAAACAAACCCTTCAATGAACAAATCCCTATTCCTCCTTTTTACAGCAATTATCTTACTCTTTACAGCTTGTGGCGAAAAATCGGGAGATGAGACTCCAACTCCACTCCTGCCTCAGTTATCCATTGGCAGCGCCACCCTTTTTGAAGGAAACGACAATCAAACCTTTCGTTTTCAAGTTTCTCTGAGCATCACAGCTCAAGAAGCGGTTCGAGTAGATTACACTACTCAGGAAGTGACTGCAACAGAAGGAATGGACTTTGTAAAAACCTCAGGAACCTTAAATATTGCAGCAGGACAGCAAACTACCTTTATTGAAGTAGAAGTGTTGTCAGACGATTTGAAAGAAGCCGATGAGGAGTTCAAAGTAGTTTTGTCCAATGTCGTAAATGCCACAATTTTGAACGGGGAAGGTTTGGGAACAATTCGCAATGACGACTCCTTCGTCGAAGTACCAGAAGATGGATACATTACTCCAGAATCTTACACAGGTTACAATCTAACTTGGAGCGATGAATTCAGCGGAACAGCTCTCAATACTTCCGATTGGACACACGAGATTGGAGGTCATGGATGGGGAAATCAAGAACTTCAATACTACACCAACCGAACTGATAATGCCTACTTGACAGATGGAAATTTAGTGATTGAAGCCAAGAAAGAAAACCACAACGGTTCTGGATACACTTCCGCAAGATTGATTACCCAAAACAAAAAATCTTTTGCATTTGGACGTATTGACATTCGAGCGATTTTGCCTGAAGGTCAAGGAATCTGGCCTGCACTTTGGATGTTGGGACAAAATTTCGGAAACGTTGGCTGGCCTGCTTGTGGCGAAATTGACATCATGGAATTGGTCGGTCACGAACCTTCAAAGACACATGGCACAGCACATTGGGGAGCACAAGGGCAAGGATACAGCAACTACAAAGGCGAGGGTTACTCTTTGAGTGGCGGTGAGAAGTTCTCAGAAAAATACCATGTATTTTCTTTGGTATGGGAAGCGAATTCCATCAAATGGTTGGTGGACGACAATGAGTTTTACAGCCTGACTCCATCAGATGTGAACGGAAACTACCCCTTCAATTCTGACTTTTTCTTCATCTTCAACATTGCAGTGGGTGGTCAATGGCCTGGCTCACCTGATGCAACTACGCAGTTTCCGCAAAGAATGTATGTGGATTATGTGCGGGTTTTTCAGAAATAAGTCAATCCTATATACGCTGCCGAATTGATTCGACAGCCTAGCCTACTCAACCGTTGAATCAATTCGACGAGACAAAAACTCACTATCTTATTTGACTTCTGTGGCACTAATTACACGCAGAAGTTCGGGGCTTGCTATATCATAAACACTATCAAATCAATCCAAAAAATGAATAACCCATTACTTATATTAGCAATCCTATTGCTATTTTCTCCAATGACCATTGCACAAAACAAAGACATTGAAGCAAAAATTGACGCGCTTCTGGAGAAGATGACTTTGGAGGAAAAAGTCGGTCAGATGAACCAATACACCGGATTTTTTGACCCAACAGGCCCTGCCCCCAAAGATGGCAACAACAAGTACAAATACGAACATGTCAAATCAGGAAAAGTCGGTTCGATGCTCAATGTACGCGGGGTAAAACAGGTGCGAGAGCTTCAAAAAATAGCCGTAGAAAATTCGAGGTTGGGAATTCCGTTGATTTTTGGATTGGATGTCATTCACGGCTTCAAAACGATTTCGCCCATTCCATTGGCAGAGGCGGCAAGTTGGGATTTGGAGGCAATCGAAAAATCGGCTCGAATTGCAGCAACCGAAGCAACGGCATCAGGCATAAACTGGACATTTGCGCCAATGGTAGATATTTATAGAGATGCTCGTTGGGGGCGTGTGATGGAAGGTGCAGGTGAAGACACGTATTT
>JBGCDY010000394.1:0-11797 GCA_045105835.1 Chitinophagales bacterium | reverse complement strand
TAACTCACATTGAAGGGCGATTGTCCTCCCCCCCAGTTAGAGCCATCCTCGACAATCTCATCATGTCCATGAGATTCATGCGCTGCGGTCAATGTTTCTGCTGCCATTAAGCTAATTTTTTATTTGAAGTAGAAAAAGTGCAGTAGCGTACTGTCTTCCATCTACTCTATTATTTTTGTATTCAGTTTATTGATAGTACTGAAAAAAGAAAAACAAATACAACCAAAGTACGCCTACAAAGTGCCAATAGGTTGAAAGTAATTCGATTCCCAAAAATTTTTCAGGCTTCATATCTTCTATCAATTGTTCTGCTGCATCTACTTTTTTGAAGGTTTTCAAATAGAAACCCGCCAAAAAAATCAATCCTCCAACAACGTGTAGAACATGAATTCCTGAAATCACATACAAGAATGCCCCTGAAGGATCATTGCCTTGTAGAATAATACCAATGCTCGAAAGAGCGAGCCACCCATAGTATTGTAATACTGCAAATCCAATTCCGAGTAAGAATGTCAAACCAATCATTCTTTTGTAAAGTAAGCGATTTTCTTTTTTAATCGCTCGCTCACCAATGATTAGTGTCAAACTACTCAAAATAATGACAACAGTACTTATCCAAAATAAATCGGGCAGCTTGTAAGCTGTCCAATTCCCCTGTGCGTGACGAACAATAAAAGCACTCGTTAGACCAGCAAACATCATGATAATGCTTCCCAATCCCAACCAAAGCCCAAATTTTTTGGGATGTATGCTTGATGTTCTTTTTTTCACAGACAATGTTGACATTCGTGAAATTTTCAAATTAGAAACGAGAATTCAAATTTAAAACTTTGAGTCGTTTCTTATCTTTTCTTAAAATAAAATTATTTCTACAGTTATCTTTTATAGTACTTCCCTATCCAAAAATTAGAGAAAGAATAATCTATCTATGACCATGATTGTTTGCAAAACAGGTAAATAGACAATTGAGGCAAACATCAGCTTCAATGCAGCTTTGTTGTCACACTCTTTGTACAAATTGTATCCGTAATATAAAAACATCACACCCAGTAACAAGGCTGCAACTATGGATATCATGCTTATCAAACCTATTGCATACGGAGCAAGTGAGACAGCAATCAAGGTAACAATATACAACATTATGTGAATTGCAGTATCCTTATTTCTCCCATCTGAATTAGGCAATAATTTATAACCTGCTTTCTCATACTCTTCTGCTCCTAACCAACCGATTGCCCAAAAATGTGGGAACTGCCACAAAAATTGAATGCTAAACAATACAGTCGCTTCGTAAGACCACAAAGATGTTGCAGCTACCCAACCGATCACAGGGGGTAATGCTCCTGGTATTGCCCCAACAAAAACAGCTATTGGAGAAACACGCTTCAAAGGAGTATAAACAAATGCATAACTCAACAAAGAAATCGCTCCAATAAAAGCAGCTGTTGTGTTGAATAAGAATCCCAAGATTAACAATCCTGTGATACCAAAAACACCTGCTACCAACAAGGCTTCTCCTACACTCATTCTATTTGTAGCAAGAGGACGATTTTTAGTTCGTTTCATCAATTTATCATAGTCTTTTTCTATGATTTGATTGATTGCATTTGCAGATCCTGTAATAAGGAATCCAGCCAAGCCTAAGAAAAATAAGTCAATGAACAGGAAATTGCCTCCAACTGCCAAAAAATAACCAATTATTGCAGAGAAAACAACTGTTAAGTTCAAGCGTACTTTTACTAAAATCGAATAGTCTTTTAATTTAGATTTTAGAAAAGCGAGAGAATGGTTATAAGTAGCCTTTAAACTCGTTATCATTTTCTTTTTATTCTTGCACTGCTAAATTGTTGAATTGTTGTTTTTCTTATCCATTGATTATTTCACTTCAAAGCCAACAATTCAACGATCTAACAATTTAGCAATATTTTTTATTTTAATGTCCTGAATCAGTCACCTTCAAACCTTGCGCTCTCATTTGATCATCTGAGACTGTTTGAGGAATAAACTCATGATCGTCTTTTCCATAATCATAAGCCCATCTGTGAACGTGAGGAATCGGTCCAACCCAGTTACCATGACCTGGCTCAATAGGAGTAGTCCATTCCAAAGTAGTGGAATCCCAAGGATTCTGACTTGTCATTTTTTTACCTTTCACAGCACTGTAAAAGAAGTTGATGACAAATAAAAACTGAGCAAAGAAAACAATGATTGCAGCAATTGTAATGAATACTTTCAAATCATCGTACACATCGAATGTTTCGAAATACTCCAAACTGTAATAACGACGTGGCACACCTGTCATACCTTGATAGTGCATCGGCCAGAAAATACAGTAACTTCCAATGAAAGTAATCCAAAAGTGAAGGTAGCCAAGCGTATTATTCATCATTCTCCCACTAAAAAGTTTGGGGAACCAATGATAGACTCCTGCAAGTAAGCCGAAACCACCTGCTAATCCCATCACAATGTGGAAGTGAGCCGTTACGAAATAAGTATCGTGTAATACAATATCCAATGCTGAGTTGCCCAAGAAAATTCCTGTCAAACCACCAGAGATAAACAAGGATACAAATCCAATCGCAAACAACATGGCTGGAGTAAAATTAATATTCCCTCGCCAAATAGTACCTATCCAGTTGAACACCTTAATCGCAGAAGGTACTGCAATCAATAGTGTAAACAATACAAAAATAGATGCTACAAATGGATTCAATCCTGAGATAAACATATGGTGAGCCCAAACCAAGAACGCCAATACAGTAATTGCCAACATCGAAAGAACCATCGCTTTGTAGCCAAAAATAGGCTTTTTAGAATTGGTTGCCAAAATCTCAGAAACCATTCCCATCGCTGGAAGAATAATGATATATACCTCAGGATGACCTAAGAACCAGAATAAATGCTGGTACAAAATAGGACTTCCTCCCTGCAATACTTCACCAGCAGCATTTGTCAATGGTGCTCCTGCGATATAGATATCTGACAAGTAGAAACTTGTTCCCATTCCTCTATCAAACAATAATAGGATCATTGAAGACAACAATACAGGGAAAGACAAAACTCCCAAGATTGCGGTAAAGAAGAATGCCCATATAGTCAAAGGTAAACGCATCATCGTCATACCTTTTGTACGCATATTCAACACTGTAGTAATATAATTCAAACCTCCTAAAAGAGACGAAATAATGAATAAAGACATACTCAAAATCCAGTAAGTCATCCCTGCACCTGAACCTTGGTCAGCTTGAGGCAAAGCACTTAATGGTGGATAAGCTGTCCAACCACCTCCAAAAGGGCCTGTTTCGATAAACAAAGAAACAAACATAACCAAGCCTGCTGAAAAGAAGAACCAATAGGAAAGCATGTTCAAAAATGGAGAGGCCATATCTCTTGCGCCACATTGAAGTGGAATCAATAAATTACTAAACGTTCCACTTAGCCCTGCTGTCAATACAAAAAATACCATCACCGTACCATGTATTGTTACCAAAGAATAGTAACCTGATGGAGTTAAAATTCCACCTTCTGCCCATTTACCCAACAAAGTTTCCATTATAGGGAAAGTTTCGCCTGGCCAAGCCAATTGTAAACGGAATAGCACAGACATTAATACACCCATAAAGGACCAAAAAATACCTGTAATCAGGAATTGTTTGGCAATCATTTTGTGATCTTGGCTAAAGATGTATTTGCTGATAAAGGTTTCCTTATGATGATGCTCATCGTGGTGATCATCATGACCATGCACAACAATTTCGTGATGAAGTTTGATATCAGTAACAGCCATAAGGGACTATATTATTTATGTTTCTGAGAAAATATATTCTCAAATATTGTTAAATAAAATTTTCATATTATTGCTTCAATACCTCATAAAAGGATTGAAAATTTAGCAACTAAAGACTTGATATGTCCTTTTCTTCTGTTGCGGGCATTTCTTCTTCGGCCATATTATTGGACTTACTTTCCTGCTTATCCAAACCCAATTGTTTATAAACAGGTTGTTGTTCCTTAAACCACGCGTCATACTCCTCTTGTGTTTCTACGATCACAACCTTACGCATATTGAAGTGAGCTTGTCCACAAAGTTCCGCACAAGCCAATTCATAGTTGAAGCCAGGGCCAAAGGTTTCTCGCATTTCAGCAGTCGTCTTTGTTGGAGTGAACCAAAACTGTGTTGGAATACCTGGCACACAATCCATTTTCACTCTGAAATGTGGCAGATAAAAACTATGCAAGACATCTAGTGCATTTAGTTTAAAAACTACAGGCTTACCAATTGGCAAGTGGATTTCATTTGAAACAAAATCATCTTTATTGGCAGCATCTGTCCAATCTTGTCCAATAGCATTGTCTTGTCCGATTAGTCGAATATTTTTGACTCCCAACTCATTATCTTCTCCTGAATAACGTATTGTCCAGAAAAATTGCTGTGCAGTAGCTTCTACTACAATAGCTTCTGTTGGGGCAGGACCAGTAATCTTAATCCAATTTCTGATACCTTCATATACCAACACAATCATCACAATTGCAGGAATCACTGTCCAGATTAACTCCAATTTATTATTGTGAGAATAGAAGTATGATTTTCTGCCTTCTTCTTTTTTATACTTGAATGTAAAATAGAACAGAGCAATATGTGTCAATACAAATACAGGAACTGTAACTACTAATGTCCATTGAAACATACTCCTCAACCATTCACCATGTTCAGATGAAGGGTAAGGTAGATAAGCTTCTTTGAACCAGTAAGCAGAATAAAATGAGCCTACCAAACCTGCAATTAAAAATAGCATGAATAAGGTAGCATTTATTGTATTGGATGCTTTGGTTGTTTCGCCTCCTTCCTTCAAAAGAGCAATAGAATCACTTGCTTTTGATATTTGGAAAAGGATAATAAGCACCAGAACTATTGTAATAATACCTAAAACTGTTGCAGACATAATATAAATAGTTAATCGTTTTTTTTCAAAAATCTGTTGCTATGGAACAAGATTTCGCGACAAAGGTTCTAGTAGGTTTGCAATAAAGTCGATATAAATCATTCACTTTATGCAGAATACCAATATTGTTTAACCTAAACACGATATTGCAAAGAAAATATTCAACAACAAATCGTTTCTATGTATGATGCAAGATACTTTCTCTATAAAACGGATGTCCTTCCGCTTTTAAAGATGCTTTGGATAATGAATGAAATACAACGTATACGAATAGACCTGCGAAAAACAATCCTATTCCAATCTCCAATGCACCGATTGAAGAAAATGCTACACCGTTTTCTTTCAAAGCAGCAGGCATCATCATTTGATAGAAGTCCATCCAGTGTCCAATAATAATTGCACATGCCAAGACTCTCATTACTGTATAATTTCTTTTCGCTGCTTTCGTAATCAAGATAAAGAAAGGAGCAATGAAATTCAACGCAAAAGCGATATACATTGTCAAAGGATAATTTTGTCCTCGGAGCAGATAGTACCCTGTTTCTTCTGGAATGTTAGCATACCAAATCAACATAAATTGAGAGAAGAACAAGTAAGCCCATGCAATACTAAATGCAAACATGAATTTACCTATATCATGTAAGTGTTCATCTGTTACTTCTGTCAAATATCCTTGGTCTTTTAAGTACATAATAAACAAGGACAAAATCGCACAACTTGTTACAAATGCACTAATGAAATTGTACCAACCCCACAAAGTACTATACCAGTGTGGTTGAACAGACATTGTATAATCCCAAGATGCAGTAGAACTTGAAATGGCAAATACAAAAAGGAAACCCGCAGCATACACTTTGCTTTTTTCATACAAAGCAATACTTGGGTTCAAATCATTTGCCAATGAATTTTTGCGTAATAACCAAGTAAAGAGACTCCAAAGCGTCACGTATACAATCGTTCTTATCCAGAAAAAGGATACATTTAGATAAGGCTCTTTTCCTGCCAATAAATTCAAAGGGTCATGAGCTGCCGCTCCAGGTTGTGCCCAATGGTAAATAGATTGCATACCAAAGGCCAAAATAATGACGGTAAACACAGCTCCTACATATATGTAGTTTGCCATGGCTTCCGAAACTCGTCTCAAAATAATATACCAGCCTCCCCAGCCAACAGTGTGCGCTGCAATAAAGAACAGGGCAGTTAAGGCAATCATCAGAAAGAATACATTATTGTACATAAAAGCAGTGGCAATCCTTGTAGGATTCCCCGAATTAGTAAATATCCCAAACAACATTAGCAATAAGCCAATACCAATCAGTATAAAACTGTACTTTTTTTCCTTACTTGAAAAGGTAAAACTTTCCATGAAAATGATATTATTTAATTACTTTAAATTCTGTTCTCCTATTCTTAGCCCTTCCCTCGGCAGTATCATTTGTTGCCACAGGTTTTGAAGAACCATAGCCTTTTGCAGTTAGCAAGCTAGTGTCAATTCCTTTGCTGCCTAAATATTTCACAACAACATCAGCTCTTGCTTTTGAAATACGGTCATTTCCAGCTTTTGAGCCTTTGCTATCTGTATGTCCTGCAATCTCTACTTTTGTTCCTTCATTTTTCTTCAAAATATCCACCAACTTATTCAATTCTGTATAAGAAGAGTTTTTGAGTTTTGAAGACGAAGATTCAAAAAGTACATTTTCCAAAACAATATTGGTTCCTGCTTCTAAAGGTTTTGCTGCAATATCTTCCAAGCTTGGAGCTTCTTCTGTAGCACTTTCATTTGCAGAGTCAGTTTCTGCATTTGCTGCTGCTTCTGTATCTGCCGTTGCAGTTTCATCAACAGCACCTGTGCTTTCAGCATCGCCTGTTCCTACTTCAGTAGGGATAGCTCTATTACCCAAAGCTACTTGATAAGCATCATCCAAAGAAATTTTATAGTCTTTCTGAATTTGCTTTGCTTGCATATTTTTGATGTAAGCAATTACTTTCCACCTTTCTTCTTTGCTTAATTGTGAAGCATAAGAACCCATTAGGTTTTTGCCATAGTGAACAGAATGAAACATTTTTCCTTCTGGCAAAACCAAGATGTCTTCTCTGAAATAAGAAGGAGGTGGTGCAGGGTATGCGCCATTTTTTACAATTGCACCGTCCGCTTTTCCTCCTGAACCATGACAAATTGCACAATTGATTTCGTAAGCTACTTTACCTTCAGCCAAAAACGTTTCATTGCGTCTATCTATTGGACTAACCAAACCTCGTGCTGATTGCTCATAGCCTTCAGCTGTGTTTTCGAAGGCATAAGGTACATAGCCACGGGCAACTGTTCCAGCAACAGGCTTTAAAGCTGCTTGATTGTTGGGAAACAATTGAACTGTATCTCCATCTATCATCACAGTGCGTCCTTCTACATAAGGCTCATAAGCCTTAGAATGTGTCATGTCAGGCATGTACTCCCGCCCAGTGAAATCACCATGCGCTTGACAAGCCCCTAAAAAATAGGCAGCCATGCAGGTAAGAAATAGGACTAAAAAATCGCGTTTATACATTGTATCGGCTATTTTTTGAATTTTGCTTAAGCGTTTTCTTCTTGAACCATTGTGAATGACTTAGCTATAAAACGATACCGTTTGTAGTTAGAGAGTCATTCCCGATTAGTTTAATGATGGTGCAAATACTTTTCTTCCAAGTGACTAATATCGTCATGTTGTCTGAAAAGATTGTTGGTCAACTCATTCTTCAATGATATAGGACGTACTTCAACTGCACCATAACTTTTCAATAATGAAGCGATTTCTTCTGCATCGCTGTCTGTATGGTATTGTTTTCTATCAAAAACCATCGCAAAACGATCGTCCGTAATTCTCGGATCAATTATTTCTACTTCTCTAAAAATAGACAGGTTATTTCGTAGGTAATAAGTGATTACCATTCCGATTGCAGCAAACAAAATCGTTAGCTCAAAACCAATTGGCACCCATGAAGGAGCAGAAAAGAAAGGTTTACCACCAACAATAATGGGCCAATCCATTGCAGAAATAAAAGACATTCCTCCAATTGCAGTAAGCGTACCACATGCTCCAAAAATAAATCCAGCTGTATGCAGTCGAGTTTCCTGTAAACCCATTGCATCGTCTAAGCCGTGAACGGGAAAAGGAGTAAGTATTTCTCGCATTTGATAGCCTGCTTTTCGCATCTTCACCGTGGCTTTTACCAACGGCTCTTCATCATCGAAAAAACCTACTAAATATTTATGTTCCATATCAATGAAATTTGGAAAAATTGTCGTTTAATTACTTATCGTCTTTGTCCATTGCACCAGCCAATCTACCGCCAGCTGCACGTCGAGCTTTTGCATCTTCTTCTTCAAACTTAGTGATGTATTGATCACCTGAAGATTTCAAGATACTTTTCACCTCTGCAATGGCAATAACAGGTAGTGTTCGAGAGAATAGAAGGAATAGGGTCATAAAGATTCCCATTGTTCCTACAAATATCCCCACTTCAATCCATGTAGGAGAGTACATATTCCAACTTGAAGGAAGGTAATCTCTATGCAAAGAAGTTACAATAATTACAAATCGCTCAAACCACATACCGATGTTGATAATAATCGACATCACGAATGTAAACAAAATACTTCGACGCAATTTTCTGAACCAAAATAACTGCGGTGAAATCACATTACAAGACATCATAATCCAGTATGACCAAGCATAAGGACCAAAAGCACGATTTATAAATGCATATTGTTCGTAAACATTTCCAGAATACCAAGCCACGAAGAACTCCGTTGTATAAGCCACCCCAACAATAGATCCTGTCAAGACGATAACTTTGTTCATAGACTCAATGTGTGCTATTGTAATATAATCCTCCAAGTTCATCACTTTTCGGGCAATCAACATCAAGGTTAATACCATCGCAAAACCTGAGAAAATTGCTCCCGCTACAAAGTATGGGGGAAATATCGTTGTATGCCAACCAGGGA
This sequence comes from Chitinophagales bacterium, assembly GCA_045105835.1. Lineage (GTDB taxonomy): Bacteria > Bacteroidota > Bacteroidia > Chitinophagales > UBA2359 > JAUHXA01. The sequence continues at coordinate 2,866 of JBGCDY010000394.1, read as the reverse complement.
TAACCGAGGTAGCAAAGTCAAAACTTACAATAGAGTGTACTGAAAGTACAAGAGGTGTAGCCAAACCTGCCAAGATCAAACTCAAAGACTCAAATCGTTGCCATTGTTTTGCAGTACCTGTCCAACCGAAACTCAATACTGAGTAAATTTTTCGGCGTAAACCTTTAGAACGGTCTCTAATTGTTGCAATATCAGGAATCAACCCTGAGTACCAGAACAATAAAGAAACAGTAAAGTAAGTACTAATCGCAAAAACATCCCAAAGTAGAGGTGAATTGAAGTTCACCCAAAGGATACCACGAGAGTTTGGATAAGGAAAGATAAAGAATGCCAACCAGATACGTCCCATGTGAATTCCTGGGAAAACAGCTGCACACATTACCGCAAAAATGGTCATTGCTTCTGCTGCTCTGTTTACTCCTGTTCGCCATTTTTGACGGAAAAGAAGCAAAATCGCTGAAATCAATGTACCTGCGTGACCAATACCAATCCACCATACGAAGTTGGTAATGTCCCAAGCCCATCCAATTGTTTTGTTCAAGCCCCAAGTACCAATTCCCATCCAAATTGTCCAAAGGATGCAACAGATACCTACTAAAGCAATAATTCCTGAGATAGAGATAAGTATCAGCCAAGATAAACTAGGTCGCCCTTCTGTGCAAGAAGCAATGTCCTCCGTGATATCATGGTAGGATTTGCTGCCAGTGATCAATGGCTCTCTTATCGGTGAACTATATTGCATAACTTCTCTGAGTTTGTTTTTTATTTAATTTTGGCGTTTAATCCAAATACAGTATTAACACACTTCAACACAGACTTATGAATGTCCATCTTCATGGTGTTCTTCTGTATGAGCATCTGCTTCTGCTGGTCTGTTTCTAACTTTCGTCATATATTTCACAGAAGATAGTACATGAATATTGTGCAATAAATCATAACTTCTATCATCCGCAAACATTTTGCTTAGAGCAGAATCTTTGTCGTTCATATCTCCAAAAACAATCGCTTCTGCAGGGCAGGAGGTTTGACAAGCTGTTGTCACTTCTCCATCCTTCAATTTACGACCTGCTTTTTTAGCTTCTAATTTACCAGTTTGGATTTTTTGTACGCAGAAACTACATTTCTCCATTACCCCTCTTGAACGAACCGTTACATCTGGGTTCAAGACCATTCTCGTCAAGTCATCTGTTTGAGAGAAATCATCGTTGTCAAAAATGGAATCTTTGTAGAAACTATCTGCACTTTGATAATCATACCAGTTGAATCGTCTTACTTTGAAAGGGCAGTTGTTCGCACAGTATCTTGTTCCGATACAGCGATTGTATGCCATTTGATTCAGACCTTCACTACTGTGATTTGTTGCAGCTACTGGACAAACATTCTCACAAGGAGCATTGTCACAGTGTTGGCACATCATCGGCATGTAGGTCACTTCTGGATTTTCTTGATCTCCAGAATAGTAACGGTCAATACGCATCCAGTGCATTTCGTGTGCTCTAAATACTTCATTTCGACCTACTACAGGTACATTGTTTTCGACATTACATGCTACCACACAAGCACCACAGCCAATACAACTGTTCAAATCAATTGCCATGCCCCAGTGATGTCCCTTATTGAAGGCATCTTTGTGACTACCATACACAGGATCTTCACCATAAAGAGTAAAGAAGTGTTCATCATGATGGTCACCATCTCCATGTCCATCGTCGTGACCATCACTGCCATGAGAATGTTTCTCATCTGCATGGTGTCCACCTTCTGCTTTTGTCTTGTATTCTTCCAAAGACATTTCGACAATGATACCAGTACGTTCGTTACCCAAAGCACCTGTATCATCAATCGTGTGGTGAATTTGAGTTTGTGCCAATGGATAGCCAGATCCGACTTTTTCCAATGTCACACCTGAAAGTACGTTGTAATCAAAGGTTTCTCCGCCTGTTCCCACCATCGGGAAAACATTCACACCTGATTCTCCAAATTTTGAACCTGACTTGGTACGTCCATACCCCATAGCAATGGAGATAGTACCTTCTTTTTGACCAGGTTGGAAAACCAATGGCAATTCTACACTGTAATCGCCCTTTGTTACTTTGATAATATCTTTTTCGACCCAACCTTTTGAGTCTGCAAATTTCTTAGCTACTGCCAACACGTTGTCCCAAGTAACCTTGGTAATGTTGTCAGGGTTTTCTTGAAGGAAAGGATTGTTTGCATATCGCCCATCTCCCATATTGGTATTCTCATGCAATACCAACTCTAAATCACTTCCTTGCGTTGAACCAATTGCACTGATTGCAGCAGAAACATTTGTTCCCGTAGCCAAAGTAGCTTCGGTTTCACCTGAATGATCGTTGTGATCTTCTCCTTCTGCGTGAACATGTGCTGGAATGGAAGGAATCGCAGCAACTACTGCTGTTTCTTGTGTGGCTGTACTTGCACTGCTTCCATTTGCAGTATTGTACATTCCGCCAATTGAGTTTCCTTTTGTTTTTTCTGGAGCATTTACTTCAAAAATACCATCGTGCAATGCTGCGTCCCAGAATGCTTGGAAGTTTTTGAAATTGCTTTTTGAATACAGGTTACTGCTCCAATAAGCCTTGACGTAGTCATAGTAAGGAGCCTGATTTCCAGACCATCTTAATAAGCTATCTTGTGCTTGACGCGTATCAAACAATGGAGAAATAGTAGGCTGTGCCAAACTAAAATAACCACCTTTTGGCTCTGCATCATTCCAAGACTCTAAGTAATGACTGTCAGGGCATTTGTAAGTAATGAACTCAGAAGTTTCGCCTTCTCTTTCATTGAAAGAAATGGTTAAACCTACTTTTTGAAGTCCAGATACAAACTCAGCAGCTTTTGGGTA
>JBGCDY010000393.1:0-4312 GCA_045105835.1 Chitinophagales bacterium | reverse complement strand
CAAATTTTCAATCTCCAACACATCGTTTTCTCCCGTACTCCAAAAATAACGATGAGGCAATGCACCTCCTGAAGACAACACCTTCAAACTACCATTGCTATCTTCAAAACAAGAAACATTGAAGCCATTGAAATCCAAAGCAGTGAGTTCTACATTGATTTGAGGAGATTGAGTGAGTTCTTCTGTTAGTGTCAAGTCATTCCCAAAAAAATCACTGATGACAAGACTATAAGTGCCTGCCAAAAGCCCCGAAATATTGACCGACTCATTTACATTCTCCACCGTTCCACTTCCCATAGTGTTTGTTCCTATTTGTGTCCAAGTGTAAGCAAAAGGAGGTGTTCCCATTGTTAGCATAAAATCCAGTTGCCCAGAAGCTTCCCCAAAACAGCGTGCAGGCGTTTGACCAATCGTTCCTTTGATAGCACAATTGGTAATGTCCAAGGTCAAAACCACAGTACTATCACAACCATTCGAGTCAATAAAGTCGAATTCATGCGTTCCCGCTGTATTGACTGCAATGGTATCATTCAGCACAAAACTTTGGTTATTACAAATTTCTTCCTCCAATAAAGTTATCGGAATACTACTCACTACAATTGTTTCACAGCTTGGAGGAGCTTCGTCACAAGCATTGAAGGCAGTCACACAAAGCTCATAAGTCCCTTCATTCTGCCACTCAATTTCCAAGGTTTGCTCAAACCCATCTTGCACGATTTCACCATCAACTGTCCACAAAAACTCCGTTGCGCCCACTTGTCCTGTCGTTGAATATTCTCCAAAACGATTAACACAAGTCTCCAAATCGCCCGAAATAACTCCCGAAGTTTCCAAAGGATTGACTTTGGTACTTCCTTCCAAAACCTTAAATGTCCACTCACAAACATCTCCATGATTGCCGTCCATCACGATGTAATAATATTGCCCAATGGTCAAAGGGGTATTGGTCGTAAAAATGGCACTTGTATTTTCGTCAATACTGCCGTCACACTCCGTTATCAAATTGAAATTACCACAGTTGTTTCCTTCATAAATACCCAACTCCAAACCCTCTGGTGGTGAGAATTGACAATTCGCCACACTCAACTCAATCACCAAACTTTCGCTCCCTGCAATGAAGGCAATCCAACGTCCGTTGTGAACCGTAGAAGTACAAAAGTCCGCTGGCGCTTCGCCCGAAGCACCACCATTGTTCACTCCCGTAAAACCGTCAATGTCACAAATAATACAAGCATCCGCACAAAGTGGGGTCATTGTAGGTGGGTCTTCACAAGGAAGTGGTTGTGCCGAAACAAAAATTGAAGTACACAAAAAGACGAACAGAAGTAGCAGTTTGTAGAAAAAATGGTTCATTTTATAGCAAGATTAAAACACAAGAAAATAGATTTCGTAGAGACGTTGCAGTGAAACGTCTTAGCACAACAAGGTCTTTGAACACAATACCTTCATGCCTAAGGTAATTAGAAAACAAAACCCAAAACAAATGGTGCAAAGGCAAAAGCAAAGGTTGCATTTTAAACCCTAATTTGATACAATAATTTCATACATTAGCCTACCAAATCAAAACAACAACAAAAGATGGCAAATTCCTACCCAAACTTCAATACCCTAATCGAGTACTTCTACCACTGGGAAAACACCACTCCCGACAAAATATTTTTGAGACAACCCAAAGGCGATACTTGGAAAACCCTCACCTTTGCGGGTGCGGGGCAAGAAGCCAGAAAAATGGCGACGGCTCTGGCTGCAATGGGTTTGCAGAAAGGTGACCACATTGCCATCTTTTCCAAAAACTGCTACCATTGGATATTGGCAGACTTGGCGATTATGATGGGCGGTTTTGTGTCCGTTCCACTTTATGCCAGTCTCCCCAAAAAGCAACTGCAAGAAGTCCTCAAAAAAAGTGATTCCAAAGCCTTATTTGTCGGCAAACTTGATGTTTGGGGCAACCGTGCCGATGCCATTTCCAAAGACGTACAAGTCATTCGATTCCCACACTATGAGGGAAATGCAAAAGTAGAAATTGGAACCGATTGGGCAGCATTGCTCAACCAGCACGAGGCACAAACAGAAAATTTCATCCCCGATCCCAACAGCCTTTGGACCATACTTTTCACCTCAGGCACGACAGGCAGCCCCAAAGGGGTGATGCACCTCCACAGGACTCCCGCCGAAATTTCAACCAATGAAATGAAAACAAATTGGCTGGGCGTTTACAAGTACCAAAATCACCGTTTCCTTTCCTTTTTGCCCCTCAACCATGTGGGCGAAAGAATTGGCATTGAAACAACGGCACTGTGTTCAGGTGGCATGATTTCCTTTGCCGAAAGCTTGGACACCTTCGCCAAAAACCTGCAAGACACCCAACCTACCCTCTTCTTTGCAGTACCCCGAATTTGGACAAAATTCTACCTGGGAGTCGCTGCCAAAATACCCCCACAAAAACTGAACTTCCTTTTGAAGATTCCGATTGTTTCTACTTTCATCAAACGAAAACTATTGAAGTCTTTGGGAATGTCCAATGCCAAAATCGTGGCAACAGGCGCAGCCATTACTCCTGCCTACATCAAAGATTGGTACAAAAAACTGGGCATTCACCTCATTGAAGCCTATGGCATGACGGAGGTTTGCGGCTCGATGACCAACAGCCCCATGCGAGATTATCCTGCTGATTCGGTGGGAAAATCCATTCCAAGAGGCGAGGTGAAAATCCATCCCGAAACGGGCGAAATCCTAATGAAATCCCCCTATATGATGGTGGGCTACTACAAAGAACCCGAAATGACCGCCACCGTTTTGATAGATGGATGGATGCACAGTGGCGATAAAGGTAAGATGGATGAAAATGGTTTTTTGAAGGTTATCGGACGGGTCAAGGATGCCTTCAAAACCTCCAAAGGCAGTTATGTCACTCCCAATCCTCTCGAAGAAGTGCTTGGCAAAAATGACTACATAGAGCAAGTTTGTGTTGTAGGATTGGGCATTCCCCAACCGATTGCGGTGGTCAATCTTTCGGAGATTGGATTGGCAGCAGACAAATCTGTGGTCGCAACTTCATTGCAGCAGACCTTACAGGAACTGAACCAAACGGTGGCAAATTACGAACGGGTTTCTACGATGGTCATTGACCCAAATCCGTGGAACGAAACCAATGGCTTACTGACTCCTACCCTCAAAGTTAGGCGGGGAGCGATTGACGATGCCTATGGTAGGAATTATTTGGAGTGGCATGAAGGGAAAGAGAAGGTGGTTTGGATGTGAAAATAATTCTACTCGCGCACATACCGAGTTGCTTTCTCGCGCGCATTTGCAATGCGTGTGCAACAAATTTCCACCCCCTCAACTGTTGCCAAAATTGGAAATTGTTGTCAAAGTTTCGTCAAGGAGTGAAACCTTGTCAACTTTGAACGAACTAAGCCATAGTTTCATATAAGTTTGAATGACCAAACAACATGGATTTTATTGAACTATCTGACCAATTCCAACTCTCTACATTCAATTGGATTTTAGTCCTTTTAGCAGTCTTTATCGTCGGACTTGCCAAGGCAGGAATCAAAGGAGTTGGCGTGGTGATCGTTACCATTTTTGCGATTGTTTTTGACGGAAAAGCATCTACAGGCATTTTACTTCCCATGTTCACTGTGGGAGATATTTTTGCGATTTGGTATTACAATAAACACACCCAATGGAAGTATCTCTGGAGATTATTGCCGTGGATGGTTATTGGTGTTTTACTCGGTGTCTATATTGGAAAAGATTTACCCGAAGTCATTTTTAAACAAGGCATGGCAGTCCTCATTATTACAACCGTCTTAATGATGTTTTGGTGGGACCGACAAAAAAACATCAAAATTCCAACGAATCCTTTGATAGGCGTATTCACAGGCATAATGGCAGGTTTCACATCAATGGTCGGCAATTTAGCGGGCGCATTTACGAATATCTATTTTCTCTCCATGCGACTCCCCAAAGAACAATTCCTTGGAACGGCAGCTTGGCTATTTTTCTTTATTAATTTATTCAAAATCCCTTTTCATATTTTTGTTTGGAAAACAGTTTCACCAGAAACAATTGCATTAAATATTCGCTTATTGCCTGGCATATTTTTAGGGCTTTTTGTGGGAGTGAATTTGGTAAAAATCATCAAAGACCATCAATATCGAAAGTTGATTTTGATATTGACGGCGGTTGGAGCAGTTGTTATGTTGTTTAGGTAATTGGACTAAATCAATGGTAACCACCTACTACTAATCCTGTTGCAAACGACGGGACTTCTACTCTTCTACTCGCGCGCATTTGCAATGCGTGTGTA
>JBGCDY010000392.1:0-2629 GCA_045105835.1 Chitinophagales bacterium | reverse complement strand
AAATGGCTAAAAACGCAAAAGGCGAGGATAGAAATGGCTACCGTCAAGAGATGATGAAGATGATTCAACAGGCTGAAAAATTGAGCAAAAAGACCACCTTGACCGCAGACAATTAGTGCAAGTGGAAAATGTGGAAACCATTCCTTCTTGTGATTGGAACTTTTTTATACTCAATATTTGTTATGGAGATAAAATCGTTTGCCTATGAACCGTTTAGCCGAATTGCAATTTCGTTGGTACTTGTTTACTCAAAACATTCCTCAATTGGCGACTTTCCTTCAATCACCTTCCTACAAAATCCGTAGATTGACTGCCTCAAAAATGGGGCAGTTGAGAAATGTTGAAACCATTCCTTTTTTGAAACGAATATTGGATGACCCTGCATTGAAAGTTGTGGAAACAGCTTTGTATGCCATTGAAGTGACTGCAAAAAGCAAGCAATATTCTATTGATTTGCAGCCATACAAACAAAGATTGAAGGAAAGAAAATCTGCCATTCCCGATTATCGAAGAATGGCAGATTTTAAATTTGAGAAGCAAAGTTGGATTCCTATTATAAAGGAAAAATTGAAGCAGCCGATTGCTTATGGTAGTTTGTTTTCAGGACAATAAAAACACGCAGAATTATGAATCCTTTAACAAAACTTAAAACTGATTGGTAACCTTTCTTCAATTCCCTTCTTATAAAGCTCGTCGATTAACCGCTGCAAAATTGGGGCAATTGAAGGATATTAATGCCTTGCCTTTTTTACTTAAAAGCCTAGATGATGCGGTATTGAAGGTTGCAGAAACAGCTTTATATGCGATTGAAACAATCGCTCATGCAAACAACTATTCGATTGATTTACAGAAGAAAAAACAGGTTTTGAAAAAAAGAAAAGAAGCTATCTGTAAACTTCGATTATTGAAAAATTTCAAGTTTGGTAAGTCTTCTCGAGTGCCTGATAAAAAGGAGTTGATGAATTCTCATCATCGTCGGCTTTTCTAAACAAACCCCTTCAATACCTCTACCAAATGCCACAAGTCTTTCTCCTCATTATAGACCGAAGGAGCAACCCTAACGGCTTCTCCTCGCAGCGAGACATAGATTTTTTCGTCAGCCAATTTTTGTTTCAATGCTTCTAAAGAAACACCTTTTGGGAGTCGAACACCAAATAGGTGTGAACTCCTGAAATTCACATCTTCAACCCAACAACCCATATCCTGCAAAGCTGCCAAAGGTCGTTCTGTGATGCTTTTGCAGTAAGCCTGAAAATTTTTGGGATTCCAATGATTCAAAGCCTTGAGAGATTCTATCAGCATAGGAATCAGCGCAAAGTTACTCGCTTCGCCAGTTTGGTACCGCCATGCACCTGGCTGATATTTGTCCTCATAATTGACCAAATTCTTAAAGTCTTCACTTTTGTAGCGATTGAACCAGCTTTCTTCAATGGGTTTTCCTCCATCAAATGCCTCTCCGTAGTAAGCTACTCCCAATGAATAAGGGCCTAAGAGCCACTTGTAGCCCGCAGAAACGAGGGCATCAGGTTGGATTTTTTGAACATCAAAATCCAATGCGCCAAGAGATTGAGTATTGTCCAAGACCAACAAAGCTCCTACTTCATGGCTTCGTTTTCGGACTGCCTCCAAATCAAACCAGGTTCCGTCTGCCCAATGCACATGCGACATTGCCACCAATTTTGTTTTGGAATTGATGGCCTCCAACAAGCGTTCATTCCAAATCTTACCTCGATTTTCTAAGCTATCAGGAGCCGAAACGGTGATGATTTCTGCTTCATTTTTTGCCGCTAAATTTTGCCAAACATAGACATTGCTCGGAAATTGTTCGCCAATCAAAACGATGTTTTCGCCCTTGCTGATTTGTATATTATTTGCGACAGTTGCCATTCCATAAGAAACGGATGGAATAGTCACGATTCTATTGGGTTCGGGATTGTTGATGAGTTGTGAGAAATGTTTTCGGACTTCCACCAAGGGATTGAAGAAATGGTCTATGGTTACATTGAAGGGATGCCTTTTCATTTGAACAGCGTGAATGCCTGCTGCATCTACGCTTCGGAGGGAGGGCGACATGTAGGCTCCATTGAGGTAGGTGACATCATCGGGTAAGAAAAAATGTTCTTTTTGGCAGGTGAGTAGAGTGCTTTCTTGAATTGAAGTAGTGCTTATCATATTTGTGTATTTTTAAATTTTTGTTGGTTTCCATTCATTTGTCAATCAAAAGACAGAGCAGAAAATTACTTATTTTTGTCTAAACATTTGAAAAACGGATTTCGTTTTGCAAGAGCATACGGGATGTAGACTATTATTGGCTAAATCCCTAAAGACTTCGGAAGTTTCATTTTGCAGGTGGTTCCTTGTTGGCGAAAAAGTGTTTGTTTTTTCTGAAAAAAAAGCTTCCGAAGTCTCTTTGGAATGCGGAAGAAATAAATTTACACTCTTAATTCCCCTTTTGAAGGGGGTTGGGGGATGTTCAACCTGAAAAATGGACAAGTTTATCAAAGTCTCCAAAGTAGTTGACACTCCTTTGGATCGGATAGATACAGTAATTCCTTTTAGACAAAAATTGATTGATGTCTATCATCAGAAAAAAAAAATCGAATAGCCCAATTAGGCTGCTAAAGCATCC
>JBGCDY010000391.1:0-3713 GCA_045105835.1 Chitinophagales bacterium | reverse complement strand
TGTAGGGCAAGTAGAAACAAAGTTGCACCCTATTTTGCATTCAATGGAAGAGATGACAGGCTTCGAAACGGGGATTCATTCGGGTGGTATTGTTGAAGGACTTCAAAAATTCATTTCCTTGGATTGGCTCATCCGTTCTTCGGGGACTTTCGCCACAATTATTGGTGATTTCACCAGCCTTCTCTTCATGACACTGCTCTACCTCCTCATGATTTTGGGCGGTATTCTCAACTACAAACCCTACATCAATTATCTCGAAAGAGGGAGCAAATCGGAAGGCAGTTTGTTGGCGGCTTACGAACAAGTTCAGACATCCATCACCACTTATATGAAAGTCAAATTTTGGATAAGTCTGGGGACAGGACTTGGTTATTGGCTGCTCTGTGTGATTTTCGGTGTTGACTTCGCCATCTTTTGGGGATTTTTGGCTTTTGTCTTGAATTTTGTGCCAACGGTTGGTTCTATCGTCGCCACTGCTCCTCCCCTATTGTTGGGTTGGATTCAAATAGATGGTTATGAATCGTTTATTCTGTTTGTGCTTTTGTTGAGTGCTATTCAAATCGTACTCGGCAATGTCGTCGACCCGCTATTGATGGGCAATAGTTTGTCGCTCAATACAGTTGTGATTATCTTGGGGTTGGTCTTTTGGGGCTACCTTTGGGGAATTACAGGCATGATTCTATCTGTCCCTTTGTTGGTCTTGATAAAGGTGATTTTTCAGCAAATACCCGATGCTCGTTTTTTGGTGCGGCTAATGGATAGTTCGCCATAAGCGTGAGGTTCAGATTTTAAAAATCAACTATTGAAAAAACAAAATGGGCATAAAAATCAATCATTTACTTGATTTTTACGCCCATTTTTAATTGGATTACTATTCAACGCTTCAATACAACAACTCCAAAGCTTATAGTTGTTTACGCAATCTCGCTACGGGAATACTCAATTGTTCTCGGTATTTGGCAACCGTTCTACGAGCGATGTTGTAGCTTCTCAAAACCAATTCTTCAGTGAGTTTTTGGTCAGAAAGTGGCTTGCGTTTGTTTTCGTTGTCAATCAAATCTTGCAAGATTTTCTTCACCTCTCTTGTTGAGACTTCCTCTCCGCTATCCGTTTGAAGTGATTCCGAAAAGAAAGACTTGAGTTTGAAAGTACCAAATTCAGTTTGAACATATTTACTATTCGAAACCCTCGAAATGGTCGAAATATCCAAGCCTGTGATTTCGGCTATATCCTTCAAAATCATCGGACGAAGCTTTGTTTCATCTCCTGTTAGGAAGTAACCGTATTGATAATCCAAAATCGTTTGCATGGTTTTGAGCATCGTCTGTTGTCTTTGACGAATGGCATCAATAAACCATTTTGCAGCATCTATCTTTTGCTTGATAAACATCACTGCATCCTTCTGCTTCCTGCTCTTTGTCTTTGTTTTGGTATAAGACCTCAACATATCTTTGTAGCTATCACTGATTCGCAAATCAGGTGCATTGCGTGAATTGAGGCGAAGTAGCAGTTCTCCATTGTCATTGGTAACAATAAAGTCTGGAATGATGTAGTTTTCGGGTTTGGCACTATTAGAGTAAGTACCACCTGGTTTGGGATTGAGCTTCAATATTTCATCCACAGCCCCCTTCAAATCGTTGTTGGAGATAGAAAGGCTTTTGATGAGTTTGGTATAGTGTTTCTTGGCAAACTCTTCAAAATTATTCTCCAATATCTCTTCTGCAATCTCCAAATGCTTGTGGCTATGAATTTTACTTTTGCGGCGAATCTGAATCAATAGACATTCCTGTAAATCTCTTGCACAAACACCTCCTGGCTCAAAATTTTGAACAATCTTTATCACTTCTTCTACCTCATCTTCTTCCGCCTCAACATTCTGAGAAAAAGAAAGATCATCAACAATAGCTTCCAAATCTCGGCGCAAATAACCATCATCGTCAATGCTCCCAATGATTTGAATCGCAATATTGCGTTCTCTTTCTTCGAGTTTGACCATACCTATCTGTTTCATCAAATGCTCATGAAAGGTACTGATGACAGCAATTGGAATGGTTTTATTCTCATCTTCTGAGTCCTTGTTTCCATAATTCTCATCTCGAAGTTTGTAGGATGCCACATCATCATCTGTCAAGTAGTCACTCAAATCCATGTCTTCCATCGGATCATACTCCTCCTCTTCGGATTCCTTTTTTTCTTCAGTATCTTTGGATTCGCCTATGAGCTTATCCATTTCATCCTCCTCCTCAAAGTCTGTTTCTTCCAAAGCAGGATTCACCTCCAATTCCTCTTTGATGCGCTGTTCTAATGAAGCCGTAGGCACCTGCAACAACTTCATCAGTTGAATTTGCTGAGGTGAAAGCTTTTGTATCATTGATTGCTTCTGCGACTGTTTTAACATAGGGTAGAGAATTTTTGTATTTATAGCATCCTTAAAAAAAAACCGAGTGGAAATGCACCAAAAAATGTTGTTTAATTGCAAGTTAACATTTTTTTCTAATAAAAAAAAACACAATTTACAGAAAAAAATAATTAAAGCATATATGACACAAGTTGTTGTTTTTTAGATTATTGCGTATATCATGCCTTGCATAGTTCATTATAATAGCAAAAAGTGAGCCTATTTTGTAAAAAATAGCACTGTTTAGAATAGAATATTTTTCATTAGGTCATCAAAATCTAAAGGCTTCGTCCATTTTCTATCATTATAGATGTTGCACACAAACTTAATGTGAATAGATTTTTGGTCGTGTAGCAAATGCTCAATCAAAAGATTTCCATACTGTTGGTCTGCTAATAATAATTCTTCATCATACGAAAGTCGAGGCTTCAAATAATGCCTTTCTATCGTTTCTACGTGTGTTTTCCGTACAAAGTTTTTTACATCCGACATATAGGTTACATAGCTCAATTTCAAAATCTGTTCTTTGAAGTAGTCAAAAAGATGGCGGAATTCGTCTACACTCGTATTCGCTTCAACAACATTGTATTGCAAGATAAAGCCTCGACTTTTAAGACTGTTCAATATTAATAAGTCACTGTTCTTTGTAGCCTTGATTTGACTTGCCAAAAAACTCATTAAGTAGTCTTTTCGGTCGTCCGATTTCCAGTATTCATAGGCTGCCTGCTCTTGCTCACTTCGCTCAATCATTTCTTGAAGGAAAGGAACTTTGTGTGATTCTTGTTTCTTAAATAATTGCTTGATGAAATTCAACATGTTTCTAAAACATTTGATTTCCTGTAAAGTTTAATAAAAGTAAGGGATAGGGTACGTAAACGTTCCTACACATTTTTGATTATTTTGAAATTTCACGAACATGGATTTAGATTGGATAAAAATTGCAGGAGTACCCAATAAAGACAAACCGATTGTACCCGAAAATCGAATTGCGTCTATCCATATTGGCGGCAAACATTTGTATTTGACCCAGCACAAGGGCAATTATTTTGCAGGGGAATACAAGTGCCCACATGCAGGCGGTCAGCTTACCCATGGTTGGTTGACTGAGAAAGGAGAGATTGTGTGTCCTTTACACCGTTTTTGTTTTGATTTGGAGTCGGGAAAAAATACAAGTGGAGAGGGATTTCATGTGCAAATCTATCCCATTGAAGTACGTGAAAACGGGATGTTTTTGGGTTTGCCCAAAAAGAAATGGTGGCAGTTTTGGTGAGAATTTTAGTAGTGATTGGTGATTGGTGATTGGTGATTGGTGATT
>JBGCDY010000390.1:0-3479 GCA_045105835.1 Chitinophagales bacterium | reverse complement strand
CCGTAAAATTATCAATGGGCGTAAAGTCAGGGTCAGTTCCTCCAGGTTGTGTATTGTCTGAAGGAATTTCGGTAAGCATCCACCCTTTGCTGTTCCATTCTTGGTCTTGCATGGGCGAATAGGTCGCCAACAATGCCTTGTCTGCATCGGCTAATGTTTTGTAAAAATTGTCGGTGGTCAATTGGTCTAATGGCTCACGATTCAAGAAATCCTCACAAGAAATCATGGTCAGCGTGACCGTCAAAGCGATTATTTGAAGAAGGTATCTTTTCATTTTTATGTGTTTTTGTTTGTATTCAAGTGTTTGTGTGTTCAGGTGTTTATGTTTACTTGTGGTTCTTTGCATCTTGTTTTGGAGTTCCAGCAACCAATCACTGATAACCAGTTACCAATCACCACCCATCTAAAAACTCGCCCTCAATCCAAAAGTAAAAGATTTTGAAGTAGGGTAACGTCCATTTTCCACACCGTTAATCAGTGGATTTTGGTTGTAAGAACCGATTTCGGGGTCATAACCTTTGTAGTTCGTCCACGTTTTCAAGTTTTGAGCACTTGCATAGAATCGAAGCGTTTCCATTTTGATGATTTTCGCTATTGCAGTGGGGACATTGTAGCCAACCGTGATGTTTTTCAAGCGCACAAAAGAACCATCCTCCACAAAACGGTCAGAAATTCTTCTATTGGAATTTGGGTCAGGGCTTGTAGCACGAGGCACGGTTGTGCTTGGTGTTAGGTTCGTAAAACGGTCAACCACGGTTAATGCTTGATTGGACAAACCTGCCATTCCTTCAATATCTCTACGTAGCAAGTTCAAAATTTCATTGCCAAATACACCTTGGAAAAATACATTGAGGTCGAAACCTTTGTACTTGAAACTGTTGGTGATGTTCAAAGTAAAGTCGGGATGCGGACTGCCCAAAAAGGTTTGGTCTTCATCATTGATAACACCATCATTGTTCAAATCTCTGAATTTGATATCACCTGCTCTTGTCCCTTCTTGTTGAAATGGACTATCCTCGACCTCCACTTGTGTCTGAAAAATACCATCCGTTTGGTAGCCATAAAACTGACTGATGGGCATTCCTTCAACAGTTCGAGTCACAGGAATACGCTGAATCAAACCCACCAAATTACCCGTCGAACCCAAGCTGATTACCTCGTTTTTGTTTTTGGTAAAATTGATGCTACTTCTCCATGAAAACTTGCCCGTTATATTTGCAGTATTCAACGCCAATTCAATTCCTCGATTTTCAATCTCTCCAATATTCACAAAAGGAGGATTCAGCGAACCTGCCGTTGTAGGCAATAAGGCGGGCAACAACATTCCATCCGCTTTTTTGACATAATAATCTGCAATGAATTCGATTCGGTTGTTGAACAAACCCAAGTCAATCCCAATGTTGGACTGAAAAGAAGATTCCCAACGTACATCTGGATTGGCGATGTTGTCGGGTGCAAAACCTGTAATCAATTGGTCACCTATTGCCACATTCACGGAGCGCAAATTGGAGCTGTAAGAGTAAAAACCGATTTCTTGATTTCCAACTTCACCAACTCCGACACGAAGCTTCAAATTGTCGAGTGCTTCTATATCCTTCAAAAAAGGCTCGTTGGAAGCACGCCAAGCTACTGCTGCCGAGGGAAATGTACCATATCTATTGTTGGGCCCAAAACGAGAAGAACCATCTACCCGCAAAGTAGCAGTCAATAAGTATCGGTCTGCAAAACCATAGTTCAATCTTCCGAAATAAGACATCAAAGCCCAATGACCTGCGCCACCGTCGTTTTGTTGTTGTCCTGCATCTCCTAAGGTCAATTGCTGCAAATCATTGGTCGGCAAATTATCCCTTGAAGCGAAAAGCCATTCGTACTTTCCTGACTGTGCTTCAAAACCCATCAAGGCGGTGAGGCTGTGTTTTTCTGCAAAGGTTTTATTGAAGGTCAACAAGTGTTTGTTTATCCAAAAAAGGTTATTACCCAAGCTTCGTCGTACGCCCGATTTCCCAAAGAAATTACCTCTTTCAAAAGAAGGAAAGAAGGTATTGTGATTGGAATAAACGATGTCTGTTCCGAATTCGGTGCGGTACTTCAAAAAAGGAAAAAGGTCTGCTTCTACATAAAAATTTGCCAAAACCCTCGTCTTCGTATTCACATCGCTGGTCTCCAAAGCACGAGCTACTGGATTGTCAAATGAAAGGGTGATTTCTTCTTGCGGGCCTGCAAAAGAACCATCTGCATTCGTGACAGGTGCATTGGGCACCATCAATAAGGCAGTGTAAACCACTCCATTGCTGTTGTCATTGAAGGTAATATTCTCAGTGGTTCGACTCAATAAGAAACTATTTCCCATCCGAACTTTATCCGAAAAACTGTGGTCAATGTTGATTTTTCCAGAGATACGGCTAAAATCAGACCCTACTACGATTCCTTCTTTTTCGTGGTAACTTCCTGAAAGTGCATAGCGGGTTTGTTCTGTTCCTCCTGAAGCAGTCAATTGAAAGTTTCGCATAGCTGCCTCTCTAAATACGGCATCTTGCCAGTCTGTACCTTCACCCAACAATTCAGGGCGTTCAAACTCATCAATCGTTTCCCAGCCGATGTCGCCGTAGTAATCAGCATATTGTTGGAGGTTCATCACAGGGATTTTGGAAGCCAACTGCTGCACGCCATAGTAGGTTTCCAAAGAAAGACTGGAAGTACCCGCCTCTCCTCTTTTGGTGGTGATGAGTACGACTCCATTTGCAGCTCTCGCACCATAAATGGCTGTTGCAGAAGCATCTTTCAGGATTTCAATGGATTCTATATCGTTGGGATTGATGGTATTGAGTGCATTGGAGTTTTGCCCACCACCGTCTAATTCGCTGAAATTGGAGGAAGTTCCTTCATTGTCGTTCACGACTGGAATTCCGTCAATGACATACAAGGGCTCTGCCGAAAGTGTAGAGCCAATCCCTCGAATCCGAATCGAAACGGCTCCACCAGGTGCGCCCGAATTTTGGGTCACATAAACACCTGCCGCCCGACCTTGCAACGCTTGGTCGAGTCCCGTGGAAGGTAATTGTTTGAGTTCTTTTTCACCGATGGAAGACAAGGCTCCCGTCAAATCGCTTCGCTTTTGGGTACCATAACCGACGACTACCACTTCATCTAACTGACTAGAATTAGGCGCTAAATAAATGCTGCCCAAGTCGGCTTGCCCCACCTTTACTTCTTTGGCGAGATAACCTAAATAACTGAAAACCAAGGTACTACCCTCTTCTACCTCAATCACAAAACTCCCATCATAATCGGTAACTGTCCCGTTGCCTTTATCTTTCAAGATAATGTTGACTCCGATGAGTGCTTCATTGTTATCGGCATCATAAACAAAACCTGTCGCGTTTATAGTTTTTGCAGCAGGTGCGGGATTTTTAATTTTAGAAGAGGTTTTTTTCTTTTGAATTTTCCCCTGCTTTTCTTTCTTGATGACAAAAGTTTTA
>JBGCDY010000389.1:0-4480 GCA_045105835.1 Chitinophagales bacterium | reverse complement strand
CAGGTTTTTTTTTTTTTTACTTTGGGCTTCAATAAATACGATGGATTGATGTTGGGGGCAGCTTTCTACAACAGCCTTGCACCCCGCAAAAGAATCGAATATTTTGTCAATCCCATGTTCAGCCTCAATGCCGCAGATGTGGTCGGAACAGCAGATGTCCAATATCATGTCTATCCCAAAAAAGGCTTGTTGAGTCACCTGACTTTTGGATTGGATATGCGCCGATTCACCGAAGCCAACCTATCCGCTTTCCCAAAAGACACCGCTCCTCCAGAATTTCAACAAATAGACGAGGACATTCAATACCTGCGTTTAGAACCTTCCGTGACCTTGACTTTGCGTCCCAAAAATGCCCGAAGTTCGGTCGAAAAACAATTGAGAATTCGACACATCAACCTCAACAAAGAGACCTTCACCCAAGACACTGCCTTCTACAATGTCGAAAGTTTGCTCCGAAATGATTCTTATTCCATCAATGAATTGGGATTTTCTTTGAAGGACAAAAGACGGATTCATCCATATAGCTTCAATGTCAAACTACAACAATCCAAGAAATTCAGCATCGCAAGTGCGGAGGTGAAATACCGATTGTCCTACAAAGGCAAAGAAACGGACGGTTTGGACATACGCCTATTTGGAGGTTATTTCCTCAACAATGAAAGTAGCAATGCGCTGACAATGAGCGATACAGGACCTCGTGATTTTATGTACGATGATTTACTCTTTGGACGAAACGAGCGAACAGGTTTGTTTTCGCAACAGGTAATCACCCAGCATGGTGGCTTCAAAATTCCATTGGGTTCGGTAGGTTTTGCGAATGAATATTTGTTTGCGGTCAATCTCAAAAGCACCCTTCTTTCCTCGATTCCCGTCAAAGCCTACTTCAATTTGGGCTATGGTAAAAACAGCAGTAGCTTGATTCCTTGGTCAGAAGAAGTTTTGGTAGAAGGTGGTTTGGCTTTGGTGGTTATCCCAGATACCTTTGAAGTCTATCTACCCTTGATTTATTCGGATGCTTTCCAAAGTAGAATTGATGTGAATGGTTTGAAGCTTTTGCAGCGAGTGAGTTTTTTGTTGGATATTCGGGCATTGAATCCTGTGAAATTGGTGAGGGAGGCTTTTTAAGGGGGGGAATTTGAATTTTATTTTGAAGTATTGATAAGGTTGGGGATGGAGTCTATAATGGCGTATTGCTCAAAGTCTGATTCTTGGAGGACTGTCACTAGGCATCAATAGTGAACTGTTGAGTACAAGACCTGTATGCTCTTAGTGGTATGAAAAGCGTAGTGGCAAACTACTTAGTTTGTCGCTCGTCTACTCGGTTGGGTGCTGCTTTTATTTTTTTATAGAGTGTTTTAATTTCGATTCTTTTATTCTTTCCTTCTATTGTATAGTACGTCTCAAATTCTCTGTCGTTTTTAAAGTAATAGTTTCCATTATGTTTGTCTAATCTACAAATATGCTCAGTTCCTTTGAATGAATACTCTTCTCCATTGCTTCTTTTTAACAATTTTTGAAATAATTTCCCCTTTGTTGGTCCATCATCAAGGTATATCTCAATCTCTTCATTCTGGTATTTGTATACGTAATTCCTCTTGAATTTCAAAGATTTCTCCGGTTTTGATAATTTAAGTATTCCAAATTCTTCGTAATCTAAAATACGTTCATCCATATCCAAATTATCATCCCCAGAACGAAAAGTTGCCCTACCTTCGGCGTACTCCAATTTATCTTTTAGTACATCATTTATTTCTCTAAACAGGAGCCAATCGCCTTCTAAATTCTTAAATATTTTTAACACCTCTCTTTCCATATTTTTATTCTCATTGTGTAGGTCGCTTTTCTTATTTATGACACTTTATCATAAAATTTCGAATTTTTCATTATCTCGAACTTATCTTTATCAGTAATTTCAACTACTTGACAGCCTTCATCTTCAGGGTAAAATGCAAAAATAACATCACTAACATTATTTACATTGACTCTAATTAGCTTATCCCAACAAGTTCCAAACTGCCAATCAATTTGTTTGTCATTAAGATGTTTCAGAAATTCTTTTAGAGTTGTAGCCTCTAAAAGAATTTTCTTATCATCAATCTCAACTATTAACTTATCAGATTGATTATGAAATTTCAGAATCCAATAAACGATTAAACCATTTTCATCATTCCCGATATCAAAAACCAATCCATCATAGAATAATCTACAACCAACTGATCTTCCATTCTTATAATATTGACTGATTAAATGTTTCTCATCTTCGAACAAATCAATATTGATTCCTACTTTTAATTTCTTGTATTGCCCTTCAAACACAACTTTTGTAATATTCTTCAAATAACGTTTTTTTACTATTTTTTAAATGTTTACTTATTAACAATTTCATATGATCTGTAATTAATTTATATGCATATCACAAACATACAAAAATACATTAAATTTATACACTGCGTTCAGATTTTAATTATCAAAACATTAAGAGTTTCCACAAAACACACAAGTCCACAAGCATCACCTCAACACCTTCACCCCAAAATCAGAATAATCCATGAAAACAGCGAGGCATAATCCATAAAAAAAGCCATATTGCATCAAACAATATGGCTTTAATTCACTAATCCTTATAAGTCTTGCTGATAGATTATTTCTTTATCAATTTCACTGATTTCATACCCGCAACAGAACTCAATCTCACAAAATAAATCCCATTTGCCAATTCAGAAGCATTGATGGATGCAGTCTTTGAATTTGGAGTCAGCGTGATTACTTCTTTCCCTTGAATGTCAAGCACTTGAATTGAAGTGATGTTTTGTTTGCTTTTTACATTCCAAACATCATTGCTTGGATTGGGGTAAACATTTAATTCAGTACGGTCCCATCCATCTATTCCTACAGGTTCTCCTTTGTAGAAATAGAGATTGTCTACATAAATGGCAGTGGATGAACCATTTCCTCCATCAAACTTAAATTGAATGGCATTTGTCAGATCACCTGTAATACCAGAAACAGGAATATCTACACTTTGCCATGCGCCATCTCTATTTGGAATGGCATGTGGAATTTCTGTCCCAGAACTGATGACTGTTATATTAGGAGCGACACCATCCACCGTCCAAATGTCTACATGTAGGAAATCCATTGAAGTAATATCCAGGGTGTTGTTAAATTCTATTCCTTGATAACTAAAGTTTGGATAGGCTAAGACTGCATTTCCTGCGCCTGTAGGTTCGAAGGAGGTTGCAGAAATAAAACCACTTTGTTGCCAATCTGGATTGTAATTAGCCCCTGTGATATTGTTGTAGGCATCACTAAAAATTGAAATCACATCTACTGCATTTCGAGCGGGTGGTGTGGGTGCATCTACATGAGGTGCACCGATATAATAAGATACAGTATAGGTTTTGGTGTTGGAACCATCTTGTGAGGTTACGGCTACGGTAGCATCACCAGGAATGCTTGTCGCTTGTGTTATCGTTGCGGACGCTGCCGCATCTGTGGTTGTAGCTAAAGTAATTTGAGGTACTACGGTTGTTCCTCCAGGTAACTCCACTAAATAAGATTCAGAATTAGGTGTGAAACCTGCAATGGCAACTCCATCTACTTCTAAAGCACTCAAGGTGGCATCTGTTCCTGTAGTAGCAGCAGTTTTCCAAAAATAGAGGTTATCTACATAAATGGCAGTCGATGAACCATTTCCTCCATCAAACTTAAATTGAATGGCTTTTGTAAGGTCACCTGTAATACCTGCAACAGGAATATCTACACTTTGCCATTTACCATCTCCATTCGGAATGGCATTCGGGATTTCTGTCCCAGAACTGATGACAGTTAGGTTAGGAGCTACGCCATCAACCGTCCAAATATCTACATGTAAAAACTCCATTGAAGTAATATCCAAAGTATTGTTAAATTCTACTCCTTGATAACTAAAGTTTGGATAGGCTAAGACTGTGTTTCCCGAACCTGTTGGCTCGAAGGAAGAACTTGCAGCAAAAAAGCCACTTTGTTGCCAATCTGGATTGTAATTAGCCCCTGTGATATTGTTGTAGGCATCACTAAAAATTGAAATCACATCTACTGCATTTCGAGCGGGCGGTGTGGGCGCATCTACATGAGGTGCTCCGATATAATAAGATAGGGTATAGATTTTGGTGTTGGAACCATCTTGTGAGGTCACGACTACGGTAGCATCACCAGGAATGCTTGTCGCTTGTGTTATTGTTGCAGAAGCTGTCGCATCTGAGGTGGTAGCTAAAGTAATTTGAGGTACAGCGGTCGTTCCTCCAGGTAATTCCACCAAATAAGATTCAGAATTGGGGGTAAATCCTGCAAGGGCAACTCCATCTACCTCTAAAGCACTCAAGGTCGCATCTGTTCCTGTAGCAGCAGCAGTTTTCCAAAAATAGAGATTGTCTACATAAATGGCAGTCGATGAACCATTTCCTCCATCAAACTTAAATTGAATGGCTCTTGTAAGGTC
>JBGCDY010000388.1:0-3341 GCA_045105835.1 Chitinophagales bacterium | reverse complement strand
CACCTTCTGAGGGTACTTTAGAATTCACAATAATCGTATCCGCAGTTTCATAACCAAATTGGTCTTCAACCATTTCCAAAAATTCAGTAAAAACAACTCCTTTCATATCAAATTAAATTTTAAATGGGTTTCTTCAACATTCTTAAACAAAGCACTATTTTACAAATATAAGTTTGATTTTCTTCTTATTTCAATATCTAATTTTTGAAAAAAGTAAAAGCACATAAACTTGCTCAATCGTTTATTTAAAAATACTACAAAAATATCACCAAAAATAACCAAACCAAATATTAAATGACTGACACTTAACCGAGAATTGACCATTCTCTAAAGTATTCTTGGCAATTAAAGGTCTTAGTTGAAATAAAAAACATTTTGTAAAAGATAAGGTACAGTTATTTCTTCAAGGATAATGTTATTAAAGCTTGCTGAATAATAAATAAATGTTTCTACAAAGATAATCCCTACATTTGGGAAAGATTCAAAAAAAAGGTCAAATGAAAAAAATCAAAATTGGCACCTTCAATGCCTACAACTTAGTCTTACCAAATACCACCTATTATAATTGGAAAAAATACAGTTCCAATGAGTACCGTCAAAAAGTAGATTGGATGGGGGCACAGCTCGACAAAATGGATGCAGATGTGATTGGGTTTCAGGAAATATTTCATAGAAGCGCATTGCAAGATGTATTGGATGCGAGTGAAAACTGTAAAGGTTACCACATCGTGATGTCTAAGCCTGCCTCTGGTGACAATGCTCCTTCTCCAGCTCCTATTGTAGCTTTGGCAACCAAACATAAAATCTTAGATTACCATGTCATCGAAAATTTTGATGAATTGCTGATGCTCGATGAAGACATAAGTGTACCCATCACCAAATTTTCGAGACCTGTTCTTATTGCCGAATTGGAGGCTTATGGAAAGCAAATAACAGTTTTTGTAGTGCATCTAAAATCCAAGCGCCCTATGATTATGAAAGGCGAAGACTCCAATGATCCCTTTAGCCAAGCCAAAGGTCAAGCCAGGTCTTTGATTCGCCGAGCAGCAGAAGCCACTGCCCTACGCAAATTACTATTACAATACCTCGAAAACAGGAATTATCCTGTTGTTCTTTTGGGAGATGTAAACGATGCAGGTGGTGCAGTTACAACCGAAATTCTTGCTGGTCAAGAGCCTTTTATCTATTGGAAGAAGGGAAAGAAAATCAAGTATTGGGATGTTTTGCTCTACAATGTCAAAAACATTCAAGCACGCAAAAGCTATCAGGATTTCTACTTTACCCACATCCACAATGGGCACCACGAAAGCTTGGATCATGTGATGGTAAGTCAAGAATTTGTGAAAGAGAATCCCCATCGCATTGGTCAAGTGCGTTATGTATTGGTTCTAAACGATCATTTGAGGGACAATACCTTGAGTTCGGATGGAGTTGAGTGTTGGCAATCGGATCATGCACAGGTAGTTGCAACAATTGAATTTGAGGAATAGCTGATGTAGGATTTTAATTTTTCACTGAAAATGTCTTTCCTTCAATGGCAACTTGCGAATTGGGAAAGACACTTTTTGCCTCCTCTTCAAAAGGTCTCAAATCTTGGTATCGAGATGAAAAATGCCCTAATAGCAATTGTTTTGCACCTGCTTTTTGAGCTATTTTTGCAGCTTCCATTGCAGTGCTGTGACCTCTCTCCGCAGCCATTTTTACTTTATCTTCCAAATAGGTAGCTTCGTGATAGAGTAAATCTACGTTTTTAATAAGAGGTAAAATAGTTTCTGTATAAGCCGTATCGCTGCAATAGGCATAGGAACGAGTTGCAGGAGGGTCGGCTGTTAGGAAGTCATTTGGAATAACTTTGCCTTCTTCTGTAGTATAGTCTCCTCCTTTCTTGATTGCAGGAATGGCAGTGTAAGGAATATTGAAGGCTTTGATTTGGTCAGACAGCATTTTTCGTTCCTTTGGTTTTTCCTCAAATAAAAAGCCCGTACAAGGCACTCTATGATCCAAAGGAATACTACTAACCCTTACTTGTTGGTTGTCCAACAATACCGCAGACTTTTGGGAATCAATCGGGTGAAAATGCAAAGGATAAGGTGAATCCTCCAATTTCCAACCATTGATAGCTCCATGCAGTTCAATTATTTTAAGCATTGGAGCAGGCGCAAACAAATGCACTGCTTGTTTTCTGCCCAATAAGGCAAATGTGTCCAATAAAGGAATTAAGCCCAAGTAATGGTCTCCATGCAAATGAGAAACAAAAATATGGCTAATCTTTGAAGTACGAACACCATATTTTTGTATTTGCATTTGCGTACCTTCTCCACAATCAATCAAATAGAGTTGTTCATTTACATTGAGTACTTGGGCAGAGGGATGCCTGTCATAAACAGGCATGGCGGAATTGCTTCCTAAAATAGTGACACTAAAAGTTGTCATAATTTAGGATTCTTCTGTCTCCGGTTCTTCGTCTTGTAGTTCGTTGACCAGTTCTTCCATCATCACATAATCCCTTGCTTGTTGGACAGTAGCAATGATAGTCAAAACGCTGTCTAATTGAGAGATTTTCAACAAACGATTGACATTGGTATTAGGAGCTGCTACAATCAAGCTGCCCTTACTACTTTTGCACAAGCGATTCCCAACCAAAATAGCACTCAATCCCGATGAATCTACAAAACTCACCTTTTCGAGATCCAAAATAATATTTCTAATTCCTTCATTGTGAAGAATGGTCAATTCCGACTTCAAATCTGGAGCAAAAAGGGTATTTAATTTAGGCACTAAAAGAGAAAATACGGTATAGCTGTCTTTTTTGTCTAAAGCGAATTTCATAACAATATATAATTTTTTAACAGTTTGTAAGCTTAAAATATGCATCCACAAGGTACACAAGATTTTCACTAAAACCTTTCGCAGATTTCATTTTTTCTTCATTTTAACAAACAATTCATTTCCTGCTCTCGACGAAATTGAGTTATAGCAGGATTCCATGATTTGAATATCAAAATGGGCTTCAAAATAGGAAATTTATTCCTCTTTATTGCCTCCAAAGGGAAGATGGTCAGCATTTAGGGGTAAAATGAATAATAATCCAACCAATTCCCCCTGATTTTTTAATAATTGGTGCGAATCTTGCACGTACTTTTTCTAAGGCTTAGGTCTAAAAACACAAAAAAATGTTTACTCTATCATCATATCAATCTCTATGATGAAAAAAATAGCATTTATCCATTGATTAGATGAAGATTTGAGTAGTCTTTTTTGGTTCTTTGACAATTTTTGTGAAAGTAGTAACTTTCCACCAAAAATAATAATATGAAAGAAGTATATACTGAATTGTTGAA
>JBGCDY010000387.1:0-4419 GCA_045105835.1 Chitinophagales bacterium | reverse complement strand
CTAAAGCCTGTATCATTTTTACTTTACCCCTACACCGCCTTAAAAGACGGAGCAATTGATGGCTAATTATTTATTTTGCCTAACTTTTTCATTATTAATCAAGCTTGTACGAAGTTTTGAATGAATAGATAAAAACGCCCTGAAAGGGCATTAGCACTAGCATGAGGCAACGCCCATAGCCGTCAACTTAAGGAGAAAGATTAGGAAAAACAAAAAAATATCCCAATCTTGATGGCAACAATAACCCTATAATTATGAGTCAAAAAAAAAAGTTAATTTCAAAATTAGGAGAGAAGCTAAGAAGCCTCTTAAATCAGGAAAGTATAGAGGATTTAGCTAAAGAGAAAAAGTTCGTACAACGAACAAGTAGTTTAACAGGCTTTAAGTTTGCTATGGTAAATATAAGAAGCTTAGGTAGTGATGGTTTTAGTTCTTTAACAGAGTTGTGTCTAAAACTTTATGAAGAAGAAGGCATTAAGATTAGCAAACAAGGATTGGATAGTCGGTATAAGGAAGAGAGTACTGCTTTTTTAAAAAGTTTATTTCTGAAGTTGTTGAAACTTCGATTAGACACCCAAATAGATTTAGGTCATTTATCTATTTTCTCAGGAATATATGTTCGGGATGCAACAAGTAGTCAATTGCCCCCTTTTTTTCCTCTTCTTTCAAAGGTTCAGGGGGGAGCGCTTCGAAATCGGGCTTGAAAGTAGATATGCTTTATGACTTAAAAGGAGATGATATTTCTTTAGTTTTTCGAGATGGTTCAAGTAATGATTCGACTTGTGAAGATGCTTCTATAGTAAATGGAAGTTTATACTTGCAGGATTTAGGCTATTTCAAGCTAAGTAGGTTTGATAATATTGCTCAGAAAGGGGGGTATTTCATTAGTCGATACAAGTATCCAACTAATGTTTACTTATCAAAAGAGGCAAAAACAAAGGAGTCAATAAAAGAACTCTCTAAAGGAATGAAGGACAATGAAATCATTTCTAAAAAGGTATTTTTAGGAAAAAAAGAGCGATTAGAAGTTAAAATGATTATCCAAAAGTTACCTTCAAAAGTAGCAGTAGAACGAAGAAGGAAACTAAAAGAGGATACAAGAAGAAAGAGACAAAACTTAACAAAAGAGCGTTTAGATGCATGTGATTTGACGATACTTATCACAAATATAGAGGATGCGAAACTATTAACAAGTGAACAAATTATCAAAGTTTATACGATTCGATGGCAGATAGAAATTATGTTCAAGTGCTGGAAGTCCATTATGAAATTTGGACAGGTTCATAAAATGAAAATAGAACGTTTTTTATCTATGCTTTATGGACATATGATTTTGGTAGTAATCACTATGAAAATAACACAATACTTTAAAATGATCAGTTGGAACTCCTATGAAGTTGAGCTTAGTGAATTAAAATTGTTTAAAGCAATGAAGATTTTTGAAAAAAAGCTATTCACAGTGATTAGAGAAAATAGAATCAAAGGGCTAAGGAAAATGCTCGAATACATTTTTGTAGGAGTATTTCTTTTTGCCGAAAAGGAACGCAAAAAAAATAAGCCTAATCAACTATTTGAAGTATGATTTTTCCTTAGCTTGACGGCTATGGGGCAACGCCCTA
Source organism: Chitinophagales bacterium (assembly GCA_045105835.1). GTDB lineage: Bacteria > Bacteroidota > Bacteroidia > Chitinophagales > UBA2359 > JAUHXA01. Next base: position 2,800 of record JBGCDY010000387.1, on the reverse strand, counting down.
TGATTAGAGGGTGATTTTATATTAGCCCTGAAAGAGCGCAAGCCTGTGTTTTACCTCTGCTTACGCCCTTTCAGGGCTAATAAGTGTTTTTCATTCCTTACAAAATCATTACACCAACTCACTCACCGCCAAAACACGTTTCATCTGCCCTGTATGACGCTGTTCATGCGCTACCAAAAACAGCAAACAATCTCCCAATTGCAATTTTAGAAAACGGGCGAACTCAATTGAAATCTTCACTTTTGAAAGGTTTACATTCCTTGCCTCTTTGATAAGCTTCAATAAAGTCTCTTGGTGTTCCATAAATTCCTCCAATACATTGTCCCCTACTCCACTAAAACTGGGGTTGAATCTTTTCATCGTTTTGGTGGGCTGCAAATTTTCAGGTAAAACAGAATTAATCGACATCTTACCCAACCAACTACTTTTGAAAACTGCTTGAGGCATTATTCCTTTCTGCAAGGAAATGTTCATCTGACGATCTACAACCTCAAGGTAATAGCGGCTATAAATATTCAAGTGTTCGAGACATTCTGCAATACTCCATTTATCTGCCTGTGGTTTGGTATTGAGTTCTTTGGGCGTTAATTTCCTCAAATCATTGTTCGCAAAATCTACTATCTCTTTCACATCTTTTTCCAACTGGTTCAACAGTTTTTCAGTTTGATACTGGCTCATAATCTATAAAATTAAAATGAATTAGGTTTTGGTAGAATTAGGTTGAAATTGAAGTTTGAATTCAAATGGTTTTCAGACTTCAATTGGTCTCTGTCTTTATAGGCTGCAAATTAAGCCCATTCTTCAACACTTCAATTGATGTAAGTCAACAAAACAGGAAAGAAGAATGGTGATTAAAACCAAGCTTCTGTGTAAATTTGCAACCTAAAAATTTTTGAAAACCCTTGATAAACCAAAAATTAGATTGATTTTTCAAAACAAATCAAGCCAATTTTGATTTTAACCTATCATTAGTAGTTTGCCAACTTCATCTTGTGGAATAGATATTTAGCCAAAACCCTCCTATCCATTCCGAAGATTTTTACAAAATGACAAATACTACGACATTCAAAAATTGTCAAAAAACTATAAAAAAACACATACAATATGGCTAAAAGTTATCAGTTGAAGGTCAAAGAAGTAGTACAAGAAACGGCGGATGCCATCAGTATTCACTTCAAACAACCTTTCTTCAAAAAAGTAAAATACCTACCTGGGCAATACCTTACACTATCGGTTTCGATTGATGGCAAAAAACACAATCGTTGCTATTCACTTTGTACCTCTCCACACATTGACAGCACTTTGGCAGTGACCGTCAAAAGAGTCGAAAAAGGGTTGGTTTCCAACTACCTCAATGACAACATAAAAGCAGGTAGTAAACTGGAAGTGATGGGACCAGATGGTCGTTTTACGGTAGATATGGACATTGACAACAATCGTCACATTGTCTTGATTGGAGGAGGAAGTGGAATCACTCCTTTGATTTCGATTCTAAAATCTACGCTTTCTTTGGAAATCCAAACCAAAGTTTCCCTCATTTATGCCAACAGAGACGAAAACAACATCATCTTCAAAAAAGAACTGGACGAACTCCAACGCAAAAACGCAAGCAACCTAAAGGTGCTTTATTTTGTGGACAAAAAACAGAACGCAAGCTGGAACGATGGACAAGAAGGTTTCCTCACTCCACTTGCACTCAAATCTGCTTTGGCTTCATTGCCGCAGTACGATGCTGCAAAAACGGAGTATTTCCTATGTGGACCAGGCGGTTTGATTGATGTAGTCCAAGCGACTTTGGAAGGCTTGAACACACCTAAAGAAACCATAAACCGAGAATTTTTCTTAATCGAAAAAGCAGAGATCAGTGAGCCATCTGCTGCCATCAGCACCCAAACGGTGAAGGTACAAGTAGAAGGTGAGGAACATGACATAACCGTTAGCCCCAAAGATACCATTTTGGATGCCGCCTTGAATTCTGGTGTTGATTTGCCTTTTTCTTGTCAATCAGGTATTTGTTGTACTTGTATGGGCAAAGTAAAAAGCGGTAAAGTACACATGGACACCAATGAAGCTTTGAGCGAAAAAGAAGTCGAACAGGGCTATGTCCTTGTCTGTCAATCCCATCCTTTGACGAGTGATGTCGTGATTGAAATGGAATAAAATCAGTAGCGGAACTTATATGTATACAAAAAGCCCCAAAGAATCGTTCTTTGAGGCTTTTGTGTTTCACCTCAATATTTTATTTGAAGAATAGCCAAAATCTCTTATACCTCTGACCTCATTTTCATTTGAACGATGGACAATGTTCCAAAGGTCATTAGGAGTAAGGCAAGATTGATTAAGCCCCATTCAGAAAGGGTTGGAACATCTCCTGAAGAAATGGTAAAGGTGAGACCACTATACAAAACAGCCAAATCTATTGATTGGTCTCCAACACCATCAGTTAATTGATAATTAGTGTTATCTTGAATATTAGTTATTAAGGCTGTAACATTAGGAAAAGAAATTCCACTTGCAGGATTATAGGCTGCATTATCCTGATCATCATTTAATTCAACAACAATAGCATTTGGATAGTCAATGATAGGATTTTCATTGCCTATCAATACATCATCAATAAAAATCGAACAAATATTGTCGATTGTTCCTCCTGATGTATTATCCGATGTAGTATATGCAAAAATAGGGTCAGCACCATTAGATGGGGTGAAATTCCCATCAGGTTCAGTAAGCGTTCCAACAGAAGCCCCCCCATTTGCATTTATGGCTGTTAAATTAGTCGGATTTAATATAACAATTG
>JBGCDY010000386.1:0-6799 GCA_045105835.1 Chitinophagales bacterium | reverse complement strand
TTTTTAGGGAATGATGTGGAGCTTTGTGAAGGCGAAACACTTACCTTGAATGCACCTCTTGGAGCGACTTACCTGTGGCAAGATAGTTCTACAGCAGACTTCTTTGAAGTGACAGAAGCAGGAACCTACAGCGTGACGGTTACGGCAAATGGTTGTAGCAGTTCGGACGAAATTGAAGTCACTTACAGCGCATTGCCCACCCTTGATTTAGGCGAAGACATGGAGCTTTGTGAAGGCGAAAGTATTGTCTTAGCGGCACCTTTGGCTGATAGCTACCTATGGCAAAACAATGCCACCAGTCAAACCATTGAAGCAAGTGCCTCTGGAACTTTTGGAGTGACGATTACTTCTGGAATTTGTACCAGTTCGGGTGACATTGAAGTAACAGTCAATCCTTTCCCTACTATTGACTTGGGCGAAGATCTGACGCTTTGCGAAGGCGAAAGCACTGTTTTGATGGCTTCAACAGCAGATAGCTATGAGTGGTCAAGTGGCGCAACAACTCAAACCATTGCAGTAAATCAAGCAGGTGTTTATGATGTAACGATTACGAGCAATGATTGCAGCAGTTCAGACCAAATTGAAGTATTTTACAATCCTTTGCCTGTCATTAGCTTGGGCGAAGATTTGACCCTTTGCGAAGGAGAAAACACGACTTTGGATGCGACACCTGACAATGCCGCAGACTTGGGAACGATTACTTATTTATGGCACGATAATTCAACAAACCCCACTTTTGCAGTAAGCGAAGGAGGAACTTTTGCAGTGACGGTCACTTCAAATGGTTGCCAAAGCATAGATGAAGTGGTCATCAACTTTGACACATTGCCTTCTATCAATTTGGGCGAAGACCAAACGCTTTGTGAAGGCGAAACGCTTGTCTTGGATGGAACGCTGGAAGGAGCAACTTATGAGTGGCAGGATGCTTCGACTGACCCGACTTTTGAAGTCGTTGAAGCGGGTGAATATGCAGTGACTGTTACCTTGAATACTTGTGTTTTGATAGGCAATATCAGCATTGACTACAATCCACTTCCTACCATTGATTTGGGCGAAGACCAAAGTATTTGTGGAGGCGAAAGCATCATTTTAGATGCAACGACTGCAAATGCAACTTATGAATGGCAGGATGCAACAACAGGTGCAACTTTTGAAGTGACGACATCGGGACTTTATGAGGTAGCAGTCACAGTTGATGGCTGTACTTCAATAGATGAGGTGAACATTACGCTTGCAGAGCTACCTTCCTTTGATTTGGGCAATGATTTGTCTCTTTGTGAAGGACAAACTACCACCTTGGATGCGACACCTGACAATGCCGCTTCCTTCAATAGTGTCAGCTATGAATGGCAAGATGCTTCGACCAATCCTACTTTTGAAGCAATAGAGACGGGAACGTATGCAGTGACCGTAACAGCTGATGGCTGTACGAGTATAGATGAAATTTTGGTAACGATAGAAGCAGGTGGAACGATAGATTTGGGTGAAGATTTGGCATTGTGTGAAGGAGAAACATTTACTTTGGATGTGACTACTCCTGATGCTACTTATGAATGGCAAGATGCTTCAACGAATCCTACCTTTGAGGTGACGACTGCTGGAACCTATGAAGTGACGGTAACAGTAGATGGTTGTTCCTTGATGGGAAGTATTGAAGTAACTTATTCTCCACAACCTGCTATTGACCTGGGAATAGACCAAAGTATTTGTGGAAACGAAAGCATCACTTTGGATGCGACGACTGCAAACGCTACTTACTTGTGGCAAGATGATTCAACCAATCCTACTTTTGAAGCCAGCAATTCAGGCACTTATGCGGTGACTGTTTCCGTGAACAATTGCTCAGTGAGTGATGAAATTGAACTGACCATCAATCCAATTCCTACAATTGAACTGGGAGCTGCCATTACGATTTGTGAAGGCGAAAACACGACTTTATCTGCACCTCTTTCGGACGCTTACCTTTGGAGCAATAATGCGGTAGGCCAAGATATTCAAGTGACACAATCGGGTACTTATACAGTGACGATTACCAACAATGGCTGTAGCAATTCGGATGCAGTTGAAGTAATTGTCAATGCGCTTCCTGTGGTAGAATTGGGAGCAGACGTAACGCTTTGTCAAGGTGAAACCACGACTTTGGATGTGACGACTGCAAATGCTACTTATTTGTGGCAAGACAATTCAACCAATCCTACTTTTGAGGTATCAACGGCTGGCACTTATGCCGTCACAGTTACAGCAAACGGTTGCAGTAGTTCAGATGAAATAGCTATCAATTTTGACAATGCGGGTACGATTGATTTGGGGGAAAACGTAACGCTTTGTGAGGGTGAAACCTTGACTTTGGATGCGACGACTGCAAATGCTACGTATGAATGGCAGGATGCTTCAACGAATCCTACTTTTGAAGTGACAGCAGCGGGCACTTATTCTGTAACGGTGACGATTGCAGGGGGTTGTTTGTTGTTGGGCGAAATTGAAGTAGATTATGCACCTCAACCTGTGGCTGACTTAGGCAATGACTTGAATTTCTGTGAAGGAGAAACAACTACTTTGGATGCAGCTTTTGCAGGAGCAACTTATCAGTGGCAAGATGGTTCGACCAATCCTACTTTTGAAGTATCGGCTTCGGGCAATTATGCAGTGACTGTTTCGGTGGGCAATTGTTCGGCAACGGATGAGTTGGCTGCGGTCGTAGATGCTCCGCCTGTTTTCGATTTGGGTACAGACATTACCATTTGCGAAGGCGAAACAGCAACATTGATAGCTTCAAATGCTACGACTTACATTTGGAGTAATGATGCTACGGATGCAAGTATTGATGTGACACAAGCGGGTGTTTATACGGTGACGGCTACGAACAACAATTGCAGCAGTACAGATGAGATTGAAGTTTTTGTCAATCCAAATCCAGTAGTGAATTTGGGAGCAGATGTAACGCTTTGTCAAGGTGAAACCACGACTTTGGACGCAACGACTGCAAATGCGACTTACTTATGGCAAGATAATTCAACGAACCCAACTTTTGATGTGTCTTTGGCAGGTACTTATGCGGTGACGGTGACTACAAATAATTGTAGTAGTGCCGATGAAATCACCATCAATTTTGACAATGCAGGTACGATTGATTTGGGCGAAAACGTCACTCTTTGTGAAGGCGAAAGTTTGACTCTGGATGCGACGACTGCAAATGCTACTTATGAGTGGCAAGATGCTTCAACAGATCCAACCTTTGAAGTAACAGCAGCAGGAACGTATTCTGTAACGGTGACGATTGCAGGAGGTTGTTTGTTGTTGGGCGAAATTGAAGTAGATTATGCCCCTCAACCTGCGGCAGATTTAGGTGCTGATTTGGAATTGTGTGAAGGCGAAACGACTACTTTAGATGCGACTTTTGCAGGCGCAACTTATCAGTGGCAAGATGGTTCGACCAATCCTACTTTTGATGTATCGGCTTCGGGCAATTATGCGGTGACTGTTTCGGTCGGCAATTGTTCGGCAACGGATGAATTGGCTGCCAATGTTTCGGCTATTCCTTCGGCAGATTTGGGTCCAGACATTTCGATTTGTGCGGAGAGTGTGCCTTTGATAGCACCGATAGCAGATAATTATGCTTGGAGTACGGGCGGTGTAGATAGAGAAATTTCTGTCAATACTTCGGGTACTTATACCGTGACGGTGACGAATGGCAACTGTAGTGATAGTGACGAAATCCTTGTAGACTTTGGTTCTTCTCCTTCGATTGATTTAGGAGGTACGATTGTACTTTGTGGAGGATTGGGTGTGACCTTGGATGTGACCCAAACGGCTGCAAATGCGACTTATGAGTGGCAAGACGGAACAACGAATCCTATCTATGAATTGACCCAATCGGGCAATTATGCAGTGACAGTTACAGTGGGTGATTGTAGTGTGAGCGATATGGTAGAAGTGAGTTTGCAAGAAAATGCAACAGTGGATTTGGGTATGGATACCGTCTTGTGTGCGGGTCAATCGCTTCAATTGGCGGCTTCTTTGGGAGATGCTTATTTGTGGCAAGATGGTTCGACAAGTTCGACCTTCGACGTGACGGAAGTGGGCACTTATACAGTGACCGTAACCGTGGATGAATGCGATTTGACGGGAAGTATTAACGTATCTGAGGCGGTTTTACCATCGGTAGATTTGGGCGCAGACATTTCGATTTGTGAAGGTGAGAGTGTGACTTTGGAAGGTATTTTGACGGACGCATTCTCGTTTTTATGGTTGGAAAACGGAGCAGTTACACCGACTTTGGATGTGACAGAATCGGGTACTTATACCTTGCAGGTGTTTAGTGAAAACAGTGCTTGTGCGGTGGCTTCGGATGATGTTCAAGTGACCGTGGAAATTTGTGAAGAACCTGAGGGTTTGCGCTTGGCAATTCCAAATGCTTTTTCACCAAATGGTGATGGCTTCAATGATGTATTTGGTGTTTCGACGAATGTAGATTTCTTGTCTATGGAGATGAAACTGTACAATCGTTGGGGCAAAATGTTGTTCAGTTCGACGGATGTGAACGCTACTTGGGATGGTTTTGTGGGTGATGAAGTTCAGCCAGTTGGTGTATATGTCTATTACATCTTAGCAGAATATGAGGACGACCGTGGTGTAATCAAACAAAGTTTGCAGCGAGGAAATGTGACTTTGGTGAGATAGACCATTTTTTTTTTTTTTTATACAAGCCGTCTCTTTTTTAGAAAAGGAGGCGGCTTTTTTATTTATCAATAACGAGGGGTTTAAACCCCTCGTTATTGATTTATTACTCCTTCCCTCTCTTCCATTTCCGCACTCTTGTTCTGGCGTTTTTGTAGGGTGAAGAGGTATTGAGTTGAATCATGCGTCCCATTGTCCACTTGTCGTACCAAGGCTTTTCGTACAGCTCGGCATTGTCCAAGCCTTCAATCAAAAGCACAATTCTGTTTACCACTTTGTCCAATTTCGTCAGTAAAGCAAGGTAATCCAAGTCCTCATAATCCACATAAAACTTTTGTGCCAATCGCCCCAACTCATTCCACTTGTAGCCCGTTTCGGGAAAAACCACTTCCTCTCCCCTACTTTTTTTCTCCTGCCACTTCAATACCAATTCGCCCCAACCAATGAGGTAAGCCACCAAATTGCAAATACTCATTTGCGTTACCTTGGCATGACCTTCCAATTCGACTCTTATTGAAGCTTCAAGGGGAATGGTTTCCAAATCTTTTTGGAGTTTGGAATAGGTGAGGTCGATGGCAGAAAGGAGTTCTTTTTTGTTTTTGGGGATGGGCATGTTAGAGGGGTTTAGTTTTCGGTTATGTGATTTTTTTTAAACGTCCATTTCCTCCTCATACAACCTATAATTTTCCTCATCAAAACAGACAAAAATCACCTCCTTCAATGTTGAAGCATCCATATTAGACACCACTTCTATTGCAATTTTTGCAGCCTTGTCTTTTGGGAAACGGTAAATACCTGTGCTGATATTCGGAAAGGCAATGGATTCAAAACCCTCTTCTTCCGCAATTTTTAGTGAATTCAAATAGCAGTTTCGCAGTTTGTTCTCTTCATCCGACTTCCCTTGATTCCACCTCGGTCCAACGGTGTGAATTACTTTCTTAGCCTTCAATCTGCCAGCCGTAGTGATGACTGCTTCTCCTACTTTGCAGCCTCCTTGCCGATTCCGAACCATTATACATTCTTCCAAAATTTCTTTGCCCCCTGCTCTGTGAATTGCTCCGTCTACTCCGCCACCACCTAATAAAGAAGTGTTAGCAGCGTTTACGATTACATCTACTTCCATTTTGGTGATGTCACCTTTGGTTAGTTTGATTTTCATTTTGGCTGTGTTTTGTAGTTACTTGTATTCAAAAAATATTCAATCAATTAGAGAGCTTTTCACCGTAAGTATTTACTAAAAATATCAATATACCTATCCTCAAACATTACTTTGCTTATATTTTTGAATTTAATCTTGGTAGGTCCTTTATCTAAAAATCCTGCGGCATCAAAATATAAAATATGAACGCTTTTGTTTGTGATATTCATTATCGACCCTATAGTAAAAGAGTTTATTTTTGAGCTTTCGCATTCTACAACAATATTCTTTTGCTTCTCCTGCAGGGATTCAAATACATCTTTCCATGAAGAAAGGTTCACCTCTGGATTCAATTCAATCTTTTCCTTTTCGTTTTCCCAACCCATGATTTCATCATAGTATTTATCGTGTTGATTGTATCTTATTTTCACGATGTCTTTGATGGGCAAAATGTTTAAGCCTAATAATTTAAAATCTTCAGTTTCCTGAATAACGATGAAACTATCAGAGTAAGCAATTATATAGCCCCTACTAAAGACCTCCCAATTCTTTGAAATTTTTCGAGTTATTCGAGAGAATTTCTTTTCGTTGAAGTGTTTTTCTATTTTTTTCTGAATATTCATATTGAGCGTCATTCATTGGTGTCTTCCGACACTCTAAATCATGATGAATTACTTTTTGTACCCAACACATTTTCAGTTCAATCAGTTCCCTCACCTACCAATCAATCGGACGATAATCCTTCAAAAACTTCCCACACCAATGTTTACCCGTATTAATCCCATCAAACAGCGGATCCATGACCCTTGCAGCACCATCCACAATATCCAAAGGAGGCTGAAAATCATGAATCTCCTGTTTGCTTTTTGCCAATTCAGCAGGGTCTTCATCCGTCACCCAACCCGTATCAACCGCATTCATAAAGATGCCATATTTCGCAAAATCAGAAGCTGCGGTGTGGGTCATCATATTGAGGGCAGCCTT
>JBGCDY010000385.1:0-5303 GCA_045105835.1 Chitinophagales bacterium | reverse complement strand
CCCCGCAGGAGCTTCGATGTAGGCTAAAACTAACAATGAAGCTGTCTCCAATATCTTTTAAAAACGGTAGACGTTTGACGATAAACGACTGACACAAAATTTAAAGTTCGTCTGTCGTCCATCGTGGTCCGTTACCCGTTTAAATAATGTCTTTGTGAATGAAGTCAAACAATTGTTGTCCGACATTTACCTTCGTCACTTCCGCATGATTCGCCTTGGAACGCGCCACTTTCACAGCTTCTAAGAGTCCTTCAATGCGTTTGATTAGTTTGCTTTTTTGGCTCAGGGTCAAACGACCAGAAGTATAGACGGTTTCGTATTTACCCACTTGTATGTCCAAATACAGCAATTCCGTTTGAGCAGGATGTTTTTCGGTTGCCTCATATTTTACGATGACCTTTGGGCGTTTGACCGAGCGAAATTTGACTTCGGCTTCGGTTTTGTACACGCCTTCTTGTGGGTCAAAATGAAACTGTTTGGCAGAATCCAAGAGCGGAATATTGGTGTAAAGGTCTTTGATTTTGTTGAGGTGACTCTCCAAAGCCAGCAAAGAAGTGGCAGAAAATAGCCCGAAATTTTTGCCTTCAATAATCAATTCGGCTCGTGCTTTTTCAGAAGCATTGGTTTCTTCCTTCGAAATGTGGGCATCAATTCCCTTCACAATCACTTCAATGGCTTCCTCTAATTTCCCTTTCACAGTCGTCACAATCGCCTTCTTTTCGTCTGGAATCAGTTCTGACTCTTCCTCCAAAGAAACATAGCGTTTGACCATCCCATCGAAGTAGGTATCTTTTTTGGTAAAAGTATTCTTCGCTTCTCCAATTGCCTGATTTCCTTTGTGTTTTCGGTCTTGCTCAACCGCCAAAAGTTCATGTAGTTTATTTGACATGTTTCTTATTTTGCTTTTTGATGTTTAGGTAATTTCTGGACACAAAGCCATTAACTACCTATTGAAGCGAAAAGTTCCCTGTGGAGGTAAAAAATAAAATAAGACTAAAATATAGTGTCAAACAACTACACTCAATAAAAAAACGTTTGATATATGTAACCAATAGATGTCAGGTTAAGAAGCAGAAAATGCCCCAAAGGGGCGAAAGCAATAGCGTAGGGCATCGCCCATAGCCGTGAAGCTAAGAAGCAGAAAGAGGTTTAAGATGCCCCAAAGGGGCAGAAGCAATAGCGTGGGGCATCGCCCTACGAAGTAAAAAAAGGAATGCTAGCCCTGAAAGGGCGAAAGCAAATAGGGTAGCTGAATGCTTACGCCCTTTCAGGGCTAATGGCACATTTATAATTGAGCCACAGGGCGTTGCCCAGTGCTATTGCTAAAACCCTTTCAGGGTAAATAAACAATATTTTTCCTTAGCTTGATGGCTATGGGGCATCGCCCTACGAAACGAAAAAAGCTAATATTAGCCCTGAAAGGGCGAAAGCAAAGAGGATGACAGAATGCTTGCACTCTTTCAGGGTTAATGTCACATTTGTGATTGACTGACAGGGCGTTGACCCGTGTTATTGATACAACCCTTTCAAGGTTAATAAACAAGATTTTTCTTTAGCTTGACGGCTATGCTATACAATCAAATTTCCAAAACAATGAAAATCATTACCTTCTTTTCAATCTTCCTTTCTTTCCTCTTTTACAATGTGAGTTTTGCCCAAAGTAGTGGAATTGTGATTGCCACTTCCGTAGAAAATCGAGACATCGCTTACTTCAATGAGTCCAATTCTATAGATTCTCATAACTTCAACATAGGCATTGACAAATGCTTTGGCGGAAATTTGGTGCTTTATACAGGGTTTCGATACACCAAAAGTAATGGTAAACATACATGCAGTCAATGTGGTATTTACAGCTCAATAGAACGAGAGGTGATTACAAATAGCTCACCGAAGTCCTATTATCGTTATGAAGAATCCGTAGAGAAAATAGGAGTGCCTATCAGCCTAAAATACTACATTCCCTCCAATAACTCAGTTCATTTTTTTGCAGAAGGAGGGGCATTGTTTAATTTCTTCAATCACGGAATCTGGGAAGGAGAATATTGGGAAAATGATGTGGCGACACAAACTGCGATTTTGGGTCCTTTTGAAGTGAAAGATGAAGGAACGAAAGTAGGAGTAGTTGATATAACAGGTATTGCAGCCATCGGGATTGAAGCAGATATTGCAGATTGGGCTGTCATACTGAAACCTTATGCACAATATACAGCAGGTTACTGGGCATTGGGTGGGATGATAGGGGTGAAACGGGTATTTGAGAAAAGGTAAGAATTTTGGTCTTGTCAAATAAAATTCCATCAATAGTGAGGAGTTTAAAGTCCTTACTATTGATGGAAAAGTAAATGGTTTCATTAATTCTGCACCAACATTTTACCTCGATATACCTGTGTTCCACGCAATTCTACAAGATAAATTCCGCTGTGTAATTCACTGCTATTGAAGTTTACCTGACTACTGTGAATATTTTCTTCAAAATGAACCGCTTTGCCGCTGATGTCGGTCACAGTCATTTCATAAGCAGTTTGTTGTGGGTTGTCAAATCGAATTTGAGTCATTGAAGAACTTGGGTTTGGAGCGATTTGAAGGGATAGGTAATCGTTTGAAGGAGTAAAAATTCCCACTTCCACACATTCATTGTTTTTCACCTCATCAAAAAATCCTTTTGAACCAAAAAGTGCAAAAGTAGCACATGCACCATGTTCAAAAGTAGCTCCTGCACTGACCGCTTCTATATTCTCCGCTCCATTGGCTTGCATGGTTTCCAAAGCGAGGATACTGTTTTCAAAAGGTACTTGCTCGTCTGCCTCACAATAGTACATTCGGACTGGAGCAGTAGGAACCCAATCATACAAGTCATTGTCTCTCAAAGCAACTCTATAGGGATGATTCTCATCTGTTCGGATTGCTTCTAAATAATCATCCTGAAAAATTTCGGTCGGAATAGCTGGAACAGCTGCATGTACTTCTGCCATGGCATGTGTTCCGTCAAAAAGTGGTGGAAGCGTGGTGTCGTATGGAGCTTTCAGGGCATCTGATACATTCTCATAGAGGTTGCCATAAACAGATTGGTAGGCAAATAATAAATAAGGAACATAACCGCCAGTACTGTAGGCTTCATCAGAATTGATATTGTCAAAACTGGTGCTTGACAAATCGTAAGGCCCTGAACCTGGAGAAGATGCCGTCACAGTGAATTCATCTGGAAATTGTTCTTGCATCATTTTATGGGTCGCCATGCAGGCATGTCCGCCTTGTGAATAACCCGTCAAAAACAATTGGTCATTGAGTGAGATATTGTTGGCAGCAGCGTATTCTCTAGCTGCTCGAATCATATCAATCGAGGCAGTCGCTTCACTGTCTGCATGAACATAGGGGTGCAAACCTGGTGAATCACCCATTCCTAAATAATCGGGCAATACCGCCACATAACCATCAGCAGCCGAAAAATATCCAACCAATATTTCACCGCTCAATCGAGAAGGGATATTGTCTTGTGCCAATACGGTACCGTGTGCATAACTCATCATTGGAAAACACAAGGTTTCGTCGTTGGTTTGTGGCAAAACCATTGCACCAGATGCAATGGTGGGTTCTCCTTGAGTGTCGATTGTGTTGTAAATCAATTTGTACACATCTACCCCATAAGTCGCTCCAAAAACGCCTTGACCTGCCAATTCGAGGGTAGAAAGACTTTGAAGCAATTCGGAGGAAACCAAAACCTGTCCAGATACGGAGGGCATTGAAAGAGAAATTGCTAAGAAAAAGTAAAGTATTCGTTTCATAAATGGATAATTGAATTGTTTGTTTTGAACATTTGTTCTTTTCAAAGATACATTCTTTTGAAGAAAATTCTAAGCCTCCAACAAATAAAACCAATCACTGATTACCAATCAACAAATCACTCCCTTACCACTTCAACAAACGCTTCACGTCCAAAACCTTACTCTTAGATTTCAACTGCAAAAAGTAAGTCCCGCTTGCCCACTCAGAAGCATCCACCTTAAATTCGTGCTTGCCTTCTTGAGTTTTCAAACTTTGTGTATAAACCTTTTCGCCCAAAACATTGAAAATCTCTACTTCAATATCTTGCGTCAAATGCGATACAAATTGAAGGGCAAACTCTTCGCCAAATGGCAGCGGATAAACCTTCAAAGCAGACAGTTCAGAGCGCTTTTCTTCAATACCCGTTGAAGCTGCAAACTGTTCTTCAAGCGTTTCCTCCGTTGTTGCGACTTCTTCAATGGCAGTCGAAATTGGAGTGACGATGTTGATGTGGGTTCTGTCTTCAATAGACTTGAATTCAATCACTTCCGTTTCCCCTCCAATTGTCACCGTCAAAGTATCTTTGCCTACATTCCAATCTGTGACAGGCAGTTCGTCCCCTTCTTCAAAAGGAAACAGCATGATTTTGAAGTCGGGTGTAACGACATCTGCCTCTACAATCAATCTCGTAATTGGACTGTTGCCATTGATGCCTGGGGTAATCGTTTCTAAATAAGCAGGCGGGTCTTCACACATTTCGATTTTTGCAGAAAAAGTGCTGCCCAAATGGGCATTGAAACCATTCTGCAATTCTATGCTTCGCCCTGCAATGACGTTCACCGTAGTATCTTCTTTTACAGCCGAATTGATAGAAAAATAGCCGTTTACATCGTAATCCCCACTTTCGGCTTCGCCCTCCAATGCCAGCCCGTCCGCACAATGTCCATTGTTGTTCAAAACCCTTACCAACAACTTTCGAGTGCCTTCCGTTTCGCTCAAAATCACATCGTTTCGGTAGTTCTCCAAGGTCAATTGCACATCCGTTGCGGTGACGCTCAAATCATTGGCTACTTGTGCCAACCATTTGTAATTGTGTTCGGTATCGTCTTTTTGGACATCGTCTGCAATGATGACATAAGGTTTTGCAGCCCTGACCATAGCGGCTGTTCGATAGACTCTTTGCATGGGATTGAAGGGGCGTTTGATGATGCGCTCCAAATCGCCCGCAGCGTACCAATTGGCGTAGTCGTAGAAAGCGAGATTGTGGTAAAATTCATTGCCTTGTTGGTAGCGGAAATCGTTCCATGTTTCGGTCACTTTTTCCCAATTGTCTATGCCGAGCCAAGAGTGGTCTTCGAGAGTAGATTTCGCTTGCCAATGCCATTCCCACGAATAGGCATAGGTCGCATCACCCGCTACTTTCGCCAAAATCCCTTCATCTTCAAACTCCAAAATTCGCCCAGGCTGTCGGGCTTTTCGACCTTCTGTGTTCGTGATTTTGATGCCCATATCATCGACCAACAAACAACTGTGGTATTCCG
>JBGCDY010000384.1:0-4001 GCA_045105835.1 Chitinophagales bacterium | reverse complement strand
TGACATCTCTCGAAGGGAGCGAATAATGCATACCATCTGTTCCCATTGACATTCCGTCACTCACGCCAATACTGTGAAAAATCAAGCCCACTAAATCACTTGATACGACTCCTTTTTTGACCACTTTTGCCAAGTCATTGAGGTGCATATTACAGGTGTTACCTTCGTATCCTGTGCTGACGATTCCCACTTGCGCCTTGTTCAAGTCTTCTTCCGTCAAACCTATTCCATAGAACATTGCTTGAGCAGCAGGCTGTCCTTCGTCTTGGGTGATTCGTTTGCTGTATTTATTCAGTTGCATATATTTTGCTTGTGTTTGTTTTTCTAATTGATTTTGTAGCCTTGAAAATGTGTGATTACGCTTTTATAAAGTGTGATTCCTGTATAATTCCTCCGAACCACTAATTCTTGTTAAAAATAAACCACCTCAGGCTCTTGTAATTTGACCAATTTTCGATAGCTATTCGCCAACATTTTGCCCATCGTATGGTCGAAATCTTCGGTCATGAGTCTTCCTTCGATTGAATGAATGGGTATAACCTCAACGGCTGTACCTGTCAAAAAAGCACCTTGGATATCTTCTAAATCCGAAGGCTTGAATCGACCTTCAACTACTTCAATACCTACTTCTTTTGCCAATTTTATAATGGTTTTTCGGGTGATTCCTGGTAGAATGTTTCCCTCTTGAGGAGTGTACAATTTGTCACCTTTTTGAAAAAAGAAATTGGAACTTGGACCTTGAGCAATATAACCCTCATCGTCCAACATCAATGCCTCATCAAATCCGTTGGCTTTTGCCTTTCGGGTAGCTAAAATGGCGTTGACATAATATCCACTGATTTTGCCATCCCCATGAAAAGCGGGCTGCTTCAATCTGCGATAGGGGGAAATGTGTAGTTTCAAATGAGGCGCACGGTAGTATTTTTGCCATTTAAATGCGACAATCAAAAACTTGGGGTCTTGGCTCGGAATCAAACCCATTTGGTCACCACCATATATCAAAGGGCGTACATAAGCGTCGGTTAAATTATTGCGATTCAATAGTTCATAACTGGCCTGAATCAACTCTTCCAAAGAGTAAGGAATTTCTAAATCCAATGCTTCTGCTGAACGAAAAAAACGTTCGAAGTGGTCTTTTGCTCTATACAAAACAACGCCATGGTCTGTGCCATAAGCCCTGATTCCTTCAAAGGCAGCGTAGCCATAATGCAAGGCTTGTGAGTAAAAACTTGCTCCATTGTTTTTGGCTTTTAGAAAAGCACCGTTGTGAAAAACATAATTTTTATCGCTTGTGTACATATTGTTTGAGTTTTCCTTTTGATATACTGGTGATTTTCGGCTAAAAAATTACCAATGATTTTATTTTTGGTTTCTGTCTAGTAAAACTAAACCTCCAAAGTATTTGTCGTTTCTTCAAAAAAATGCTCCTATAAAAAAAGCCATCCTTGCTTATCAGGGATGGCTGTTATGAGTACTTTGAGTTTTATCATTATTTTCGCATACACTATCCCTACATTTGTTGGCTGACGACGACAGCCACAATAATAGAAACGACGAGTATGTTGAAAATAAAATTCATCAATTTTTGTTGGTTTTTTAAACTGATAAAACAAAGGTAAGGCATATTTTTAAATTATCCGCAATTTTTTCAAGCCTTTTTTGCGAATTTTTCATTGTGAGTCGGCAAAAACCTATTCTGTCTTAATTTCAGGTGCGAATTTTTGTTGTTCAAAGAATTGAGAATACAGGTTTGAAGGTAGTGCTTTCTGGTTAAGCTTACCAAATTTTTTCTTGGGTAAATTCATGCGTTCTAAGCGACCAATTTTAAGCAAACATTTATTCTTGAAAAAAGCTTTCCTATATTCACCTACACAAAGTAAATAAAATCCTTACATCATGAGACAATTTTTCCTTTCTATTTTGCTCTTTATTCTTCAATTTTCCCTAAACGCTCAAAATTGCGATGATACCTCCGTCTTGCTGCAAAGCCAAACCCAAGATTGGGGTGTCGAAATGAGTTGGACTATCATCAACAGTATGGGAGAAGAAATTGCTGTTTTTATGGGTACAGAAAACAATCAAACAGCCGAAGAAGAAGTGTGTTTGATAGAAGGGTGCTATACTCTGATTGCAGAGGATGTTTATGGTGATGGATGGAATGGAGGTTCTTTGACGATTACTATTGAAGGAGGCGAAACCATTGAATACAGTTTGAACGATGGGCGTTTGGAGCGATTTGCCTTTGGCATTGGAGTTGAAGGTTGTGAACCAACGATTCTTGGCTGTACGGATTCTCAAGCCTTGAACTATAATCCAGAAGCAAATTTCAATGATGGAACTTGTACCAATTTGCCAGAACTGATTGCAGGACTCACTTTAGACACTGTTTTTTATCATGGTCCAAAAGACAATCGCATCAATTGGGTGATTCAAAATCGAGGTGTAGCTAATCCGAGTGGTAATTTTTCGAGTCGAGAAGAATTAATCGAACTTTTGGAAGCAGATTTGGTGAAGGCATTTACCAACGGTGATCCTACCGCTCAAATCCCCTATGCTCAATACCAAAACTTTTTCAATCTCTATGCCTCTTGGTGGGAAGATGCTCCTTCTGACCAAGAATGGTGGAATTTTGGGATTATCAAACAGATGCGAGACGAACTGTTTTTGCCGTGGGGAAATGATGAGACTGGCTGGGTATCTTGGTTTTCGACCACCAAAAATGGTGGCGGCGGTGGAGCAGGATTGGAGAGAGATAGAAGGGTAGGAGATGCCAAAATATTTGGAATGGGGTATGAGACCTTCTTGCATGAGTTCGGGCATACAATGCCAGGGCTTTTGGATGAATATTCTGCAAGTGGTGAATGGTCGGGTGGACAGTGCTGGGAAACTCCTAACACGACTGGAAATACGGATATTGATGAAATTCCTTGGCGTTTGTGGATTGAAGAGGGAACGCCCTTGCCGACTCCTTATACGGAAGAATACCTCGACAAGTATGGCGCATTTGAAGGTGGTTTGACCAATTTTTTTGGTTGTCACCGTCCTTCTGCAAGGGGCTGCTATATGGGAGCAGGTGGATTTGGTGAAGGCTTCGGTACGGGATTGTGTGGCCCTTGCCGTCAGCGAGTGATTTGTTTTTTGTACAAGTATGTGAATGTCATCGAAAACCCACAACCTGCTCAAAGTGAGTTGGAAGTAACGGGTAGTCAAACGCTCACTTTCTCAGCGGAGGTTTTGAAGCCTGAACCGAATACCCAAAAATATGAATGGTTTTTGAATGGTAAATTGATTGCCGAAGGGGTGGAGGAATTGGAAGTAACTTTTGGGGCTTGTGATGCCTATGAATTGACTTTTGCCGTGACGGACACGAATACCTTGGTGCGATATGACCCCAAATTTGAAGAAACTTACCCGAAACCTTACCGAGAGTTTACATGGAATATTGAACAAAGTGATGTTGAAAGCTATAATTTGATGGCGCAAGCTGCCACTCAAAACCTTGATTGTACGGGTGAAATCAATGGGCAAATTGCCTTTGAAGCAGGAGGAGGTCTGCCGCCTTATTCCATATTTTTGGAAGGAAAAGAAGTGGGAAGCCCCATCAATTTCTTGGAAGCAGGAGAATACATTTTCGACATTGTAGACGGAAATGGATGCAGTATTTCTCAAACGGTGATACTTCAATCGGATGCCCTTTTAGAGCCACAATTGTGTACGGCTTATGAAAATGGAGCTTGGAATTTGTGGGTTGAAACGCCCAATTACGACATCAATTCCCTTACTTTCAGTTGGTCGAATGGCGAAACGGGAGCTGCAATTGAAGGGCTTGCCAGCGGCAATTATTCTGTCGAAATCACTACTGCCAATAATTGTAGCCTCACAGAATTTATCAGCCTAAACAATTTTGAAGAGGGATTGACGGTCACAGAAAAGGCAATTGCTACGGAGGTGGGTAAAGAATCGGGACAAATTCACTTGGACATTCAAGGTGGTTTGTCACC
>JBGCDY010000383.1:0-5691 GCA_045105835.1 Chitinophagales bacterium | reverse complement strand
CTAAAAATGCTTTTTTCTCTCCTGGGGATCCTACAGATAAATACTTATATAGTCAAAAAGACTTACAAAAAATAAACCCCTATTTAAAATTAAAACAACCTTACCCTACAGAATATGTTGAAAGAGGAATGCAAGCGAGAGAACGATTTGTTCATATTTTGGAAGCAGAAGGTGTTAAAGTTAGGGAGATAGAAGAAGTAAATTATAATCAAGAATTCTCTACACCACTATGGACAACGGAAGGAGGCTTTTGTGGCGCAAATCCTCGGGACTTGTTTATGGTGATAGGTAATCAAATTATTGAAACCCCGATGTGTTCTCGTTCTCGTTTTTTTGAAACAAGAGCATATCGTAAATTGTGGAGAGAGTATGCTGTAAATGGCGCACGTATCGTTGCAGCTCCTAGACCTTTACTTCCCGATGATTTATACAATCCAAACTATGCTGCTCCAAACTCTACAACACCTTATGTTTTAACCAATGTAGAGCCTGTTTTTGATGCGGCTGATTTCATTCGATGCGGTCGAGATATTGTTGGTCAACTCAGTCATGTAACTAATCAAGCAGGTGTAGATTGGCTTCAACGCCATTTAGGGGCGGACTATAACATTCACCTCATAGAGAGCCTTGACCCAAAGCCTATGCACATAGATACTACTATGGCATTATTAGCTCCTGGAAAGGTATTGGTCAATCCTACCTTTGTCAATGTCAATAAGCTACCTGAAATTTTCAAAAATTGGGATATTCTCATTGCACCTGAACCAGTACCTTTTAAGACCCGTCCTCAGTTAATGAGCAATTGGATTAGTATCAATACTTTGATGTTGGATGAGAAACGTATTGTGGTAGAAGAACGACAAAAACCTTTAATCAAAGCATTAAAAAAATGGGGATTTCAACCCATTCCCTGTGCCTTCGAAGATTATTACCCTTTTATTGGTGGTTTTCATTGTGCGACTCTTGATATTCGTAGATCAGGAGAATTGAAAAGTTATTCCTAACTGGTGAATAACTTGGCATTAATTAGGGCTTACTCAGGTTCGATTTTCAAAAAACCGCCAAAAAATATACCCTTAAATTGCATTTTAAGCATCCCTAAGAGGCTTTTTTTTTAGGTAGTATAATAGTATTACAGAAAATAAGCTTTTTGATGCAAAGAAATCAGGCAAAACCTTAAAAATCTTTGCATTTCAGATACGCTTTTTCACTTGTATATGATTGGTAATCAAAGCATTTGACCCTTTCTAAGGAAACCCTAATTACTCTTCAAAACTCCACTCCACTCAGGGCAAAGAAAAGGAAAGTTTAATTTTCTTTTCTTTGCCTTGAATGATTAAAATGATACCCGTAATTCTCAAAAATAGTAAAAAAACGATACTATGTTTATAACAGGAAGTATAATCGCAGCAAGCTGCCTATATAATTTAGGAAAAGAATTCTTAGAACACGAGCAGAAGAAAACGAAAATTTTAGCTGAAAAGCTAACATCGTCACCAGCTACTTCTTCCGAAAAAGAGGCTTCTATCAAAAGTCAAATAGCTGAAATAATAGCCCCATTTACAGATAAAATTGATACAAGGGACCAACAGTTGATAGAACTCACTAATCCGAATAAAATCGAAGAATACCAAAAACTAGACAATTATATCTTTACTTCAAAATTGGCTTTAGCCACCTCATTGGCAGGCGTATTATTTCCACCTTTTAGAATAGCAGCATTAGGTGTTTTGCTTTGGAATGCACTAGATATTTATAGAAGTGCTTATGCTGATTTATCTAAAGAACGTAAAGTAGGGTCTGACATGATGGACGCAGTCGCCATGACAGCCATCATTGGAACGGGTTACTTTGTCATTGGGTCTATTGGGTCAGTCATCTATTATTGGAGCAAAAAATTATTATTGAAAACCGAAGACCGTTCTACCAAAAGGTTGGTGAATTTATTTGGTGAACAACCCAATAAAGTCTGGATTGTAGTCAATGAAATAGAGGCAGAAATCCCCTTCGAAGAATTAGAGAAAGGGAATATTATTAGCCTAAATGCTGGAGAAATGATTCCTATTGACGGTTGTATTGTCAAAGGACACGCACTCATTAATCAACAAAGTTTGACGGGTGAATCCCAACCTGCTGAAAAAGGAGTTGGGGACTCTTGCTTGGCTTCTACCTTTATCATAGAAGGACATATTCATGTAAAGGTAGCAAAAGCAGGAAATGAAACAGTTGCTGCTCAAATCAAAGAAATTTTGTTTCATTCTATTGATTTTAAGGAAGTAATGACATCAAGAGGAAAAGAAGTTGCCGATAAATCAGCCCTGCCCATCTTAGGCATTAGTGGACTGAGTATTCCCTTTATAGGTGTTCTTGGAGGTGGAGCTTTGGTGAATACTAGTTTTAGTTATATCTTGAATCTAGTATCACCTATGATGGTACTTAATTTTTTGACGATTGCTTCTCAAGAAGGAATTTTGGTCAAAGATGGACGTTCGATGGAGTTATTGAGCAAGATTGATACTGTTGTTTTTGATAAAACAGGTACACTTACGTTGGAACAACCTCAATTTTGTAAAATCCACTTAATTAGTGCCTTGTCCGAAAATGATTTATTAAGGTATGCTGCTGCGGCTGAACATAGACAAAATCATCCAATTGCTCTAGCCATAATTCAAGAAGCAAAAGAACGAGATTTGAATATTCCAGAAATTGACAATGCTAAATATGAGGTAGGCTATGGTATTAAGGTGGCTTTAAATGATAAAACGATACGTTTAGGCAGCCTTAGATTTATGAAAATGGAAGCAATAGATATTCCAACGACTATGCTAAACATTGTGGAAAAGGGACATAAAAAAGGATACTCCTTTGTATGTATTGCTATTGACCAACAACTTCAAGGAATTATAGAACTACATCCGACCATTCGGCCCGAGGCCATAGAGGTTATACAATACTTGCAATCCCATCATAAAGCCTGTTATATTATTTCAGGTGACCACAAAGAGCCTACTGCTTATATAGCAGAACAACTGGGCATTAAAAATTATTTTGCAGAGGTATTGCCAGAGGATAAAGCCAAATTGGTCAATCAACTACAAGAACAAAACAAAACAGTTTGCTTTATCGGTGATGGGATTAATGACTCAATTGCCTTAGATAAAGCCGATATATCCATCTCTTTGAGTGGAGCTTCTACGATAGCAACAGATACTGCCCAAATTGTATTGATGTCGGGGACGCTTCATCAATTACCGCTTTTATTTCATTTAGGGGCACAGTTTGAGCAACATATGAAAAATAATTTAAAGGCTTGTATTGTACCTTCTGTACTGACTATTGGGGGTATCTTCTTCTTACATTTTGGTATTTTAGCTGCCTGTATTTCCAGCCAAGTTAGCCTAATGGCGGGCGTGGGCAATTCTTTACACCCAATGGTAACTTATCAGCAAGCCAAACTACAAAAAGGGAAAGATAATCAAAATCAACCATCCCAATCCGAACTACTCAGCCCACCAGAAGAGGATTTGCGAAACGACGAGGCTGAAATTGTTGAACAAAAAGAGACTTCTTACGCATGAATAGGAGGGTATAATGATGAAGCAGGAACGCTTTAATGTCAAGCTAATGAATTTTTCGATTTGATTGTTAAACTTAATGTAGTGTATAGTACCCTACAAATAATCAAAAATAATCATGAAAGCTAAGTGTTTATATCATTCAAAAAATATATTGGGTGAATGCCCAGTTTGGTCAGTAAAAGAGCAAGCTCTATATTGGATTGACATAGAAATTAATACAATATATATTTTACATATAGAGACCAATTCCTTCCGTGAAATTAAGCTTGAACATAAAATTGGCAGCTTTGCCTTTACAATAAACGATAATGAAATTGTAGCAGCATTAGATATAGGTTTTGCTTATGTAAACTTATCAACAAAATCTATATCTCCGATTGTAAACCCCCTAAAAAACAAAACAAATATGAGGTTCAACGATGGAAAATGTGACAGAAAGGGACGGTTTTGGGCAGGGTCACTTGATAATAATTTTGACAAACCAGTAGGCGTATTATACAGGTTGGATAATAATGAGACAATCAACAACTTCAAAGAAGCGGTTATATGCTCAAATGGTATTGGTTGGAGTCCAGATAATAAAACCATGTATTATACAGATTCCTTTAGGTATTGCATTTATGCTTATGATTTCGATATCGAAATGGGTACAATTACAAATGAGAGAATTTTCGCACTGGATACAGATGGCAGTGAACCTGACGGATTAACAGTTGATGTAGAAGGATTTGTCTGGAGTGTGAAATGGAGTACAGGGCGGGTTGTTCGATATGCTCCAGATGGTAATATTGACCAAACCATCAAACTACCAGTTCAACAACCCACTAGTTGTACATTTGGAGGACCTGCTATGAATCAACTTTTTATTACTTCTGCAAGAATGGATTTGAGCGCACAACAATTGTTACAGCAGCCACTTGCTGGAAGTGTTTTGGTCCTTGAAACAGATACCAAAGGGTTGGAAGATTCTTTTTTTATAAAGATATAATTAGGTAGGTTTTAGGAAAGAAATCCTTTTGAAAAGTAACTGATGAAATACTTGAAAAAAAGAATCGAAATCAAGGATGCAAGGTTTATAAATGTTATTCAATATTTCAAATGACTAATGGACAACTAAAGGAGTGGAGAGGCGAAGCGATACAATCTTTTTTGAAAGAAACTGAATATTCATCTCTAATATAATCCTTATCTTTTTGAACTAGATAAAAAATATCATTTAGAAACAGTTTAAAAGACTTTTAAAGTTTCCTTTTAAGGGCATACTGGGTTTCAAATACCTTACATCTTTGAGAATAAACTTCAAAAGTCTCATAGCACTAAAGTCTTCAATGAACCGTTTAAATAAATAGTGAATTAAAATTCTCTTTTTCAAAATTCAATTTATGTTACAACAAATTTTAACAGATATAAGCCCTTTCAAGGCCCAATTGGTAGCCGTTTCAAAAACAAAGCCAATAGACCATATTTTAGAGATATACGAGCAAGGACAACGCATTTTTGGAGAAAACAAAGCTTTGGAATTGGCTGAGAAATATGAGGCCTTGCCCAAAGATATTGAGTGGCACTTTATCGGTCACCTACAAACCAATAAAGTCAAGTATATCGCACCTTTTGTCAGCTTGGTTCACGGAGTTGACAGCCTAAAATTGCTGAAAGAAATCAATAAGCAGGCTAAGAACCAGAAAAATGAACGGGTGATAGACTGTTTATTACAATTTCATATTGCAGAAGAACAAACCAAGTTTGGTTTAGATTTAGAAACGGCACAGCAATTATTGACTCATTCAGCCTTCAACACCTTGCAAAACATCCGTCTTGTTGGTGTAATGGGTATGGCAACTTTTACGAAAGACAAAGGGCAAGTTCAAAGAGAATTTCAAATATTGAAAGACATTTTCGATACGATAAAGGCAACATTTTTTGAAGAAGATGCTGATTTCAAAGAAATCTCTATGGGTATGTCGGGTGATTATAAGCTGGCGGTAACGGAAGGGAGTACCATGGTACGAGTTGGGAGTTTGATTTTTGCTAAAAGAACCTGATCTTAAACAGCTTAGAGGTGATTCTTTTACCCCTTGAGAAGGAAGAAAAGTAATGATATAACAATGATCAG
>JBGCDY010000382.1:0-4135 GCA_045105835.1 Chitinophagales bacterium | reverse complement strand
TGTCGTTTTTACTCAAAAACAACACCTAAAATATATTGTAATTACAGCACATAATTACAAATATGAAATAATGAACATTAACGCATTTAAGAGAAGTTTCCAAACCTAATACATTCATTAACAGAACTTTGAGAATTGCTGAGTTTTTAGGAGCATTTGCCGTATTATAGGGGCGGAATTAGCATAAGCTAAATTTTGATTTTGACACATAATTGTTATTTGAATGCCTAAAGAACCATAATTTACAATCTAAGCTACACTTTATTTTTCGATAAATTGTTAGATTTTAGACTGTAACTTAGGTTTTGGCAACTTGATTATGAGAACAAAATATTTAGATTTTATCAGCTAATGATTGTATAGATTTGTAAATCAATTCCAACGTGGGCTATGATTTCTTTCTGAAAGTAGGTGAAACTAATTTAAGCTTGTACGAAGTTTTTTCAATCGTACTTTTTAGCCCTGAAAGGGCGCAAGCAAAGAAGATGGCTGAATGCTTACGCCCTTTCAGGGCTAATGTTAGATTTATACTTGATCCACAGGGCGTTGCCCCGTGCTATTGCTAAAACCCTTTCAGGGTTAGTAAACAAAATTTGTTACTATTCAGCATCAAGGTGACATCTTTTTCTATTTTAACCAAACATAATGTAAACCAAGCATTTAGAAAAAGGTGTAATCT
This sequence comes from Chitinophagales bacterium, assembly GCA_045105835.1. GTDB lineage: Bacteria > Bacteroidota > Bacteroidia > Chitinophagales > UBA2359 > JAUHXA01. Next base: position 3,456 of record JBGCDY010000382.1, on the reverse strand, counting down.
TGATGCGGTCGCCTTGAGATTACACCTTTTCTTGGGAAATTATTGATAACCAACGATTTTGAGTCTTGAAAAGATGTCACCTCAAGGCTTACTGAATAGTAACCAAAATTTTTGCTTAACTTGACGGTTATGGGCGTTGCCCCATCCATGCTAATAATGCTGATGCCCTTTCAGGGCGTTTTTATGGCTTCATTAAAGACTTCGTACAGTCTTGAAACTAATTTATGATTAACACTTTAAGATAGTTCGGTATGTGAATTTTGATTCGCTAATTATTTGATAATCAAAATTGTATGGGCAAACTATTGCTTCAAACCGTTCATAAGTAAATTGACAAACTGTTCTTCTATTTCTTTGGGCGTAAATTTACCATCGGGACGATAAAGGTCATAGAGCCAATTCATAGAAGAGAAGAGTATCAAGGAATAAAAATGTGGGTCTACATTTTTGAAGACTTTTTCTTGGATTCCTCTTTCGATAATTTGGTGAAAACTACTTTCGTACAATTTTCGTTGAGCCTTGAATTCAAGTAAATTTTCACCATCCAAAGAGCGCCATTCATGTAAAAAAACGGCTGAGGCATCCAAATTGCTAATGATAACCCGAACATGCGCTCGAATAGCTCCGCTCAGCATTTCTACAGAATTTGTGGATTTGGATTTAACCTCTTCCAATGCGTCAAAAAACTGTAGTGCCATGTCGAAGCAGATGCTTGCGAGTATTTCTTCCTTCTTTTTGAAGTGATTGTAAAGGCTGGCAGCTTTGATGCCAACTTCTTTTGCTATTTCACGCATGGAAGTAGCGGTATAGCCTTTTTTGCGAAACAAATTTTGGGCGGTGTCTCGAATGTGTTTTTTCCTGCTGGAAAGAATGGAGTTCATATTTATTTTTTGAAGGAAACTCTTGGGTCTAAGATTCCATAAATGATGTCTACAAAAATGGTGATGAATACAAAGAGAACGGCTGCAAATAAAATAGAGCCCATTGCGACGGGAAAGTCCAAGTTATTCAGTGCATTGACCGTTTCGTAGCCCAAACCTTTGTAGTCAAAAATGATTTCGATGAAATAAGCTCCCGCCAATACAGATGCCAACCATCCTGAGATAACCGTCACTACTGGATTCATGGCATTTCGCAAAGCATGCTTGACAATGACTGTATATCTTGACAATCCTTTGGCATAAGCAGTACGGACATAATCTTGTGACAAGACTTCAATCATGGCAGAACGGGTCAGTTGGACAATAATAGCAATGGGGCGAATCCCTAAAGCCAGAGAGGGCAGTATCAAATTCTTGAGCACCAAGACATCTTCCCCATAGTTGTTCATCTCATAGAGTTGCCCTGTATGACTCAAACCTGTCCAGGGGGCGAGGTAATATCCGAAAATCATTGCGAGCAAGATTCCCGAAAAATAGGAGGGTTGTGAAATTCCCAAAATCGAACCTATCAAAATGGTGTTGTCCAAGCCCGAAAATTGCCGAATCGCTGCAATGATGCCCAAAGAGATACCAATAATAGTCGCCAAGATGATGGAGGTCAAACCCAAAATAATGGTTTTGGGAAGTGCCGCCATTAGGATGTCCCAGACCTTTCGTTTGGTTTGGTAAGAGCGTCGTAGATAAGGTGTTTTGGTAACCAAGACATTGCTGCCCAAAGATAAACGTTTGGTGTATTCGTATTTTTCGAAGTTTTCGGGAGTATCAGCATGAATCGAAATCGGAGAAATGTCCCGCATATACATCCCAAATTGTACCATGATGGGTTGGTCCAATCCCAATTCTTTTTTGATAGCATCAACTGTTCCCACATCTGCTCTTTGTCCGAGAGTTAACCTTGCAGGGTCACCCAAACCATTGAAGAGTACAAAAACGATGACCGTCACCCCGAAGAGGACGAGCACACCATAAAGCAATCGTTTGATAATGTATGCAATCATTGTTTGTTTATTTTACAGACCAAGTTCTTTCGAGTGGGTCAAACGTCAATTGGACAATGCCTTCTACGCTCGAAACTTTTGATTTGATTTCTTTTAAAGCAGCGTTTGCTTTGTTTTTGTCGGCATAAAAACGGTAGACCAAGGCACAAGCTTCTCCTTTTTTGCGAGGCAACTGAATAAGGTGAGGAATATCTATTCCTTTGTCCAAGAATTCATCGCGTGCTTTTTGGGCTTGTGTGCAAGTGTTCACAGTTGTTTTGTTTCCATCATGATCCGTAAAGGTTTCTTCTCCAACAGCTTCCCAACTAACCACTACCAAGTGGAGGTCTTTCCAGCCACCTTTTGCAGGTTCCATTTCCGACATGTTTTCAACAATCTTATTGCTTATTTTGCTGTATTGGGAATCGGGAAAATCTGATGCAAACTTTCGGAGAGCGTCAATATTGGTAGCATTCGGATAAAACTCAGTTGCCAACCCATTGACCATATAGCTTTTGTCAAACTCGCTTTTGATGACATGGACATCGGTCAGTGGGGTAAGTGCTGACCTCATATCTGCTTCGATTTTTTGGGTAAAAGCGTGGTCTGGATATTTTGTTCGCATTTGTTCACCAACAGCCACCATTTTTCCTTGTCCATCAAGATTCAAAAAAGGATATTCTCCCATCATTGAAGTCGTCTTGGCACTCTGAAAATCCATATACCACATAAATACCTCAGAAGCATATTTTTGCATTTCATCCTTTAGCATCTCACTTGGGCCCAAGTTGAGGTACATACCTTCGGCATAAATGGCTTGCATTCCCAGTGTCTTCAATTCTTTGTCCAGTTTTGCGCCAGCTGGACTGTGATAAAAAACACCATCCCCGATAGCAATGGGGTCGAGTACTTCTTTGTGCAAAGCATCAATAATGCTTGTATCACGCATACTAAATAAAGTCTCTAAATCCTCGTCAGATTTGACCAGTTTTGAGGCGTTTTGTAGTTTATGTGCATAACTATTCAGGGTTTGATGCAAGCCTTCTTGTGTCTGACTGATACTATCTAAAACAGGGAAATTGTCTTTTAGATAGTGGGGACTTATAGGTTCACCAATATTTTTTCCGTCAGGTATATTAGTGGGTTGAGTTGTTTTTTTGTTTTCGCATCCCCATGCAATGAACAACAATAAATATAGAACACATTGGGCTGTAATACGATAATACATAGCCTATCGGATATTGAAAGAATGAAGAATTATATCACAAAAATAATAAAATAACAGCAGTATCAGTACCTACATCACTTTGAAGTAAGGGATTTGCCAATAAATTATCAAAACCATTGATTCCAACAAGGCTTGTAGTAAGACTGTCGTAGCCATTAAAATAAAATCTTTTATTAGTAGATAGCTAACGTGTCTATTGATTTATAAATCAGATACTTATTGTCAAAAATAATAGTGCGTACTAAAACATATTAAATACCTGACCAAAATCAGTAGTTGATTTTATTTTGGCAAAAGCGTTGATAAACAA
>JBGCDY010000381.1:0-3073 GCA_045105835.1 Chitinophagales bacterium | reverse complement strand
CAAAGGCAAAGCCCTTATCCGTTCACCCGTTGCAGCAAAAATAGCATTTGCCAAAGCAGGTGCAGCAGGTGGTGTTGAAGGTTCGCCGACACCACCAGGGTGTGTATCCGTATCCATAATGTGAACATCCACTTGCGGAGCAACATTCATTCGGACTATCTCGTATTGAGGGAAGTTGTACTGTTCTACTTCTCCTTCATCAAAAGTAATTTCACCATACAAAGCAGCCGTCAAACCATACATAATACCACTTTGCATCTGTGCTTCTACGGTATCGGGATTGATGACTCGACCACAATCAATCACATTGTAGTACTTGTCAATGCTGAATTTCTTGTCTTCAACTTTGGTGATTTCTACCACTTGTGCCACAATCGAACGGAAAGATTCGTGGATGGCAATACCTCTGAAACGGTTTTCGCCAAGCGGCGTATTCCACTTACTCATTTCCGCCACTTTATCCAAAACAGCCACAAAACGAGGGTGGTTTTGAAGCAAATTTCTGCGGTATTTGTAAGGGTCTTGTTTTGCAGCATGAGCGCACTCGTCCATGAATGATTCCGTAAAGAAAGCATTTTGTGAGCTACCCACACTTCGCCAGTTTCCTACCTGAATCGGTAGTTCCATTTGACCAAATGCCACCAAAGCATTTTTCATTTCGTAAGGCAAATTCGCTGCGCCTTCCACTGAAGAAGGGTCTTTTGCAGGTGGTTCTGCAAAGTCAGGTTTGATACGCATCAAAGAACTGTAACCTACTGACTGCAAAGCCATTTTGTTTTCCCACGCTTCAATTCCACCTGACGCATCCAATTTGGCTCTAAAATGACTCTTCACCGCAGGACGATACATTTCATGTCGCATGGCTTCCTCTCGTGTATAAACCAACTGAACGGGCGTACCATTCATTTCTTTCGCTACATGAGTCGCATTCAACACCATATCGATTTCGGCACGACGACCAAAACCGCCTCCTAAGTATTTGGTATGCACAGTAATGTTTTCCTTCGCAATTCCAGCTGCGGCATTCACACCATCCATCATAATCGAAGAACCTTGGTGACCGCACCAAATTTGCGCCTTGTCTCCATCCACCAAAACGGTACAGTTGATGGGTTCCATACAAGCATGCGCCAAATAAGGCACATCGTATTTGCCCTCAATCACTCCTTCTGCTCCATCCAATACCTTTGCGGCATCGCCTTTCTCTAAGGGAGAAGCAATGATTTTGTTGGTAATGACATCTTTAGCATGGGCATCAATTTTTGCAGAAGAAAGGGTATTGTCACCTGTTTCCTCCAAATCCAAACCCAAAGCCGCATTTTTAGCCCGCCAAGTATTGTCCGCCACTACTACGGCTCCAATTCCTTTTGGCAAAATCAAGACTTTTTTCACACCTCTTTTGGCTTCAATATCTGCTTGATTGTTGATTCCTGTAATGACTCCGTCGTGGTAAGTCGCATGGCGAATAACGGCATACAACATTCCTTTCTGACGAACATCCAAGCCAAATTCAGCTTTCCCTACTACTTTTTCGGGAATGTCCAAACGAGCTACGGGCTTGCCCAAAATTTTCCAATCCTTCTTTTCCTTCAATGCAGGAGGCTTCGCCAATTTGACCTTTGAAGCTGCATTTGCCAACTCACCATAAGTCAATTTTTCTTTGGAGTCTTTGTTGATGACATGTGCATTTTCAGCATAACATTTGGATTTGTCCACGCCCCATTTTGCAGCTGCTGCTTCAATCAACATTTCCCTTGCCGTAGCACCTGCTGCTCTCATATAGTTGTAGCCATCCGAAATAGCTGTACTACCACCCGTCGCCACCAAAGGCAAAAAGTGCGCTATTTTTTGCATGAAAGTCAAGCTACTGTATTCTTCTTTGGGTTCAGGATGCAATAACAGTGCATTGGCATAAGCTGGTTCTGGTTGAGGAGCATACACTTTAATGTTGTCCATACTTACCTCCAATTCTTCTGCAATCATCATCGGAATCGAAGTATAAACCCCCTGTCCCATTTCGGCACGAGGTACTGCTATGGTAATGGTATTGTCGGGTGCAATGCGAACCCAAGCATTGAGGGAATTCCCATCCCCAAATCCTTTACCTGAATATTTGTAGGCGTTTTTGCTCAAATACCAATTTCCTCCAACCCCTACTACCAAACCCAATCCTGCCAAACCTCCTACTCCAATGAAGGCACGACGCGTCCATTTTCCTCTTTTTTTTGTATTGTTATCAGCCATTTTTCTTTTTAAATTTTTTATCGAAAATTTTACGATGGACGGTTTACGGTCGCTTCGCTTGACGATAGACGACAAATCTTTGGTATATTGATTATTTTTTTCCGTCAGTCGTCAGTCGTTTTCCGTCAATCGTGGATTTACTCCCCCATCACCTTCTTAATCAATTCAGATTCTGTTGCCCTCAATTCTGCAGCCGTATGAATGGCAGCTCGAATGCGGTTGTAAGTTCCGCAGCGGCAAATATTGGTGATAGAAGTATTGATGTCCTCGTCCGTTGGATTCGGATTTTCGTTCAGTAGAGCTTCCGCCGCTACAATCATACCTGACTGACAATAACCACATTGAGGTACTTGGTGCTGAATCCATGCTTTTTGGACAGCAGTTAATTGTCCACCTTGATTCAATCCTTCAATAGTAGTGATTTCTTTTCCAACTGCAGCCGAAACGGGAAGCGTACAAGTTCGGGTAGCAACTCCATCAAGCATGACACTACAAGCACCGCAAGAAGAAACACCACAACCATATTTTGTGCCTGTCATATTGAGTTCATCCCGAATGACCCACAAAAGCGGCATAGATTCTTCGGTATCAACTGTATGGGTTTTACCATTGATTTTTAATTCCATAAGTGGATAATTTGACTGTGAATAATTTGGGTTGGTTTTTGAAAGTACAAAAAAGGTGTTTATGGATATTGAAACATGTTTATAATACTTTGTAAGAGAAGTTTCTTAATATCGTCCTATAACAAAATTTGTCCATTTACATCCCCCTAAGTCCCCCTTCAAAGGAGGATTTTTCTCGTTATTAGTGAATTCCCCCTTTGAAG
>JBGCDY010000380.1:0-2230 GCA_045105835.1 Chitinophagales bacterium | reverse complement strand
ACAGGGCTAAAAATGAGTTCCCCGAAGCCCTTGCAGCCTATACGGAAGCCTTAGACATCTATCGAAGATTAGCTCCGTCAAATCCCCAAGCATTTCTACCAGACTATGCCGTGACAATGGTGAATCTCAGTATTTTTCACCTGCAAAGTCAGCCTGATAAAAAGGCTTCGGTGGAATTGGCTACGGAGGTGGTGGTGATTGCGCTTCAATTTCAACATGTTCCTATTGTGATGCAGTGTGAACAAACGGCTATTCAGGTTTTACAGGCTTGGAAGGTAGATGTGGAGGCGGTATTGAAGGAAAGGGGGATTTCTTTGGGATAGGAAACTTTGACGACGGTTGAAAACCTCGTCAACAGTTGAACAAACACAAAAAGCCCCAAGACTTTAACAAATGTCGTTTCAACCGTTGTCAAAGTCTGCGACTGTTGACAAGGTTTTCACTTTCTTGGGAAACTTTGACGATGCTTGAAAACCTCGTCAACAGTTGGGAAATATCACCCCACCCTCGTTCCATACTTCTCCAATTGCGCCAAAATCCACATCTTTTGCGTTTTCAAAGCATCCACAATTAGCTTCAATTTGTCCATCTCTGTTGAATCATGGGCTTTGCTCACACAATAAGAAGTTCCATCCAAAGTCACAAAAAACCAATTTCGTCCAATGATGTAGCAGCCATAAATGGGCATGTCTTTGTAAAAATGAACAGGTTCGGCATTGAATAAATTGGGGCTTGGAGGCGTTTGGTGGAGAGATTGAGCCGCTATCATCGCTACCAGCAATTGCGCCAAAGGGTCATCGGAAGTACCCTTTTCTTTCTTGTATTCATGGATAAAGAAAAAAGGCTGTGTAGGTTGACTTTTCCCTGTTGCGACCATCCAATCTACCTTCCCTTTTAGCGTGATTTTTTTGTACACCGTTTCAATGCTTCGCTCAGAAAAAGCAGCGATTAAAAATTGATTGTTTTCGTAGTCCACCAATTCGGTCACATGGTCTATGAGTTTTGCCCGCAATTCTGCTTCATTCCAAAAATGGATATTGAGGGATGCTTTTTGCTGCAACTTGTTTAAGGTCTGTGTTTCATATTCGGTGAGTTCGTGTTCAATTGACAACCATTTTTCCAATATAGGACATTGAAGGGCTTGTCGAATCCCAAGCTTAAAAATGAGTTCATCTATTGTCCAGTTTTTGAAGGATTTATCTTTTGGAGTATTCTTCATTGTGAAAGTATTATTGTTGAATGGTTTTACTTTTCAAACGTTTTTGGGTTTGGATTGGTTCAAATAACATGTCGTTCTAACCGTTGTCAAAGTCTGCGACTGTTGACAAGGTTTTCACTTCTTGAGGAAACTGTTGTCGATGCTTGGAAACCTCGTCAACAGTTGAACAAACACAAAAAAGCCCCAAGATTTCCAAATTAGAAACCTTGGGGTTTTCAAATTTACTTGCGCTCGTTTGTAACGAGTGCTTAACATCTTCTGTCGTTTTCAACGACTTATACCATGAAAGACAAATACTGTTGTGTCCTTACAAACGACAAAGGTATTACACACGCATTGCAAATGCGCGCGAGTGATACGAGGAAGGTTCGCAAACACCCGAAGGGTTTGGCGACACCTAACGAATATTTACGCCTCCACAGCCTCTTTCATTTTATAAAAATCGTGAATCGAAGCACCAGCTTTCGCCATTGCTCTCAAGCCATCAGGCACCGCAAAACGAGCACCAAAACGAGCTGCAAAATCATCACATTCCGCAATGAAAGTATCCATACCCACATAGTCGATGTAGGACAAAGCTCCACCTGTATAAATCGGGAAACCCCAACCCAAAACAGAACCAATGTCGCCATCTTTCACACTTCTTAACACACCCTCTTCCAAACAACGGTAGCTCTCCAAAGCCTGACGGTGCAAGATGCGCTTGCCAACCGTTTCGGCATCCAAAGTATCGACATTGGAATTGAACAATTCCGCCAATTTAGGCCACAAACGTTTTTTGCGGTTGGGAAGGTAGTCGTAAAATCCTTGTCCACCTTTTTTGCCCACACGACCATGTTCATGCACCAACATTTTCTGCAATTCGTACATTTCTTGCAGCTCCTTGTTGTCCTTCAATCGAGGGTCAGATTCCATGACGTGCAAGCCCAAAGTCAAGCTCACTTCATCCGATACCGCCAAAGGCCCAACAGGCATTCCCTTACTCTTCGCTACGTTTTCAATCATTGCAGC
>JBGCDY010000379.1:0-3281 GCA_045105835.1 Chitinophagales bacterium | reverse complement strand
GCCCCTACTCCACCTTCTACCGTAAATTCGGTACCATCCACATCTGCACTTCCTACCTCAACATTATCAATGAACCAAGTCACGGTATAATTATCTGCTCCTGTGACGGCATTCCATGTAAAGGTAGAATCGCTCGAAAATTCAGGGCAAGCAACATCAGGCATTTCGAGAAGGGGAAGGACATCTGTGGTGAAGGTGAACGGAACGGGAGGACATGTACCCAAGGATACATCAACTGTTACCTCTTGTACCCCCGATTCTGCCCATGATAACTGGATAGGGCCCATTGAAGTAACGTCTCCACCTTCATAGGTAGCATTTCAGAAATCCCAATCATAGATAGGATTCACTCCAAAAAACCCTTCAAGAGAGACAGACGTAGACTGTTCGGGACACAAGGCAGGGGATATATTCAGGGCATCCAAAGTAAAGTTGGCTTCAATATCAACAGTAATAGATGCTTCTCTTCTGCAATTATTTACATTTTCATCCGTCACAATCAGGTCGAAAGTGACCAAACCACTAAAGTTGATATCGGGCGTAACTTCTAAGATGGAATCACCCGTAAAAGTGATAAACTCTGAACCAACATCACTTGTCCAAAGATAGCTAAACTCTCCCGTCCCTTTAAAAGTCTCTACAGGAATCGTAAAGACAGTACCTTGACAAATCGTGGTATCCTGTGGCATAATGACCGCAAAATCGCAGGTAGAACAATCCAACAAATCCCCGTTTATGACATCATTTCCCCACTCAAGGTCGAAACCTACATCATTGGTCGAAAAATTGTTAACCATGATGTAATAGGTTTCTCCTGGATCAACATAAATTGCTTTTACAAAACCATTGGAAGGATCCCCTTTATCATCTAAGGTAGGAGTCTCCGAAAGGTCTGTTTCATCTATATCTAGGCCTGTTTCTATAGTTCCTGCCGAGCTTTCTTCAGCATAACTACATCGAATGGGAGGTCCCAGCTCATCGCAATTTTCAACAGGTCCAAACACTGCAAAATCATAATCCACTCCTCCAGGTTTGGGTTTGATTGTAAACTCTAAAGGCGTATTGCCTGTGGCAGACTCATTGATATTGATGATGAACCAAGCAGATTGAGATTCACCTGAGACGATACAACCTTGAATTCCTTGAATAATCAATTCGGGCACTCCTGGACCATTACTGTTGTAATTCAAAACTTCTTCGCCACACACCAAAATAGCATTTTCACAATCTACAGGAGGCAAAAGCGTGGAGTAAGAGGGGCAGGTACTCGTAAAAGATGTCCAACTGGCCTCCCAACCTTGTGTTTGGATAAATCCGTTTGCTGCAAACTCTAAGGTCATACAGCCACTTCCCGCAAACACCTGCCCAAAAGCATTGTTACTATTGATTAAAGATCCTGAATAGATACCTATTATCGGGAAACTAGTATCTGGACCATCGTAAATCGTCAGCACATCTCCTGGCGCAACATTGGAGGAATTTTCGGTGATAAATAATTGAAAATCCATCACAAGACAGCCTGTGTTTTCAGGGCAAATAGTGAAAGTTTCGGTAATACCCATCTCGGTATAATCACCTGAAATACCTCCACTATCGTAGAAAAAACCTTCAGGATCTGACACTTCACTCACATCTCCCATATTGTAACTGGGTTGGGCATAGGCAAAGAGAGAACCCAATAAACAGGCACATAGATAGCTTACAATCCGAAAATTTAGAAAGTAAAATCCCCTCATAGTCAATAGTGTTTATGGTGTTAAAAAATAGTCATTGTTTTACAATGACTATTTGGAAGAAGAAAATGTTGCCTCATCAATTGTTAAAAAATTCGTTTTTTTTCTTTTAGAACTCCTTAAAACATATAAAAAACCTCAATATTGGCTCTAATGCGTATATAAAAACTTCACCAGTTTTAGAAACAATGGCGACATCCCTCCTTTTCGTTTTGTTACAATCGCTTTTTGATTGATGCGACTCATGGTTGGATAAGGGTAAATTTTATTGAAAATTGCTCCAATATCAATCCCCTCTTGTGCCGCTAAAATCAATTCTTGAATCAATTCTCCCGCATGAGGAGCAATCATACTGCCTCCTAAAATACGAACTTTTCGGGTCAAAATATGTGGTTTGGAAAAATACAATACCATTTTTGCATAACGATAATCTGCTGTAATCGCTCGGTCATCGTCTTCAAAAGATTGTTCTACCGCTTCAAAGGCAATGCCTTTCTCCTTTAGTTTTTGTGTGGAATAACCAAAAGTTGCCACTTCAGGGTCGGTGAAAGTCACCCAAGAAAAATGCTTCAAGTCGTGTTTTTTCTTCAAAGGAGAAACAAAATTGAAGGCCAAATCTCGGTTGTGTTTTTCGGCACCATGTGAAAACTGTTCTCGCCCAGCCGCATCTCCAATCGCAAACACCCTTTTGTTGGTCGTCCGAAAATAATCATCCACCATGATTTTTCCCTTTTTCACTTCAATACCCGCTTTTTCAAAACCCATTCCCTCTGTTCTCACAGTTCGTCCAATCGCCTCCAAAACCGCATCAAAATGCAATTCTATTCGTTCTCCATTCTCCACTTCAATCAGCGCAGTTTGAGCATCTACGAACTCCAATAAATTGGCTTGGTTGTAGACTTCAATTCCTTCCTTTTCAAAACGCTGGGTCAAAATCTCACTAAATTCGGGTAGTTCTTTTTCTACAATTCGTTCTCCCCTGTTCACCATACAGACCTTAGAACCCAAACGACTGAAAGCCTGTGCCATTTCGCAGCCAATCGGGCCGCCGCCAACGACCAATAGCCTATCAGGTAGAGTTTCCATTTCCCAAAAAAGCCCTTCGTTGTTGAAGCATTTTTCGACTTTTTCGATGCCTTTTGTGGTCAGTGCACGGGGTTTAGAACCTGTTGCCAGAATAATTTTGGGGGCAGTGAACAGTTTTCCATTTACTTCAATCGTTTTTTCGTCCACAAAAGAAGCCGTTCCCAATTCTACATCCATTCCCAGATTTCGAAAAAATGCCGCATCCTCATGTTCTCTGATTACTTCTTGCCCCTGATGCACATAATCCATGACTTTCTGAAAATCAGCCTTACCACTCGACTCCAATCCAAATTGTTGGGCTTCTTTTGCAGCATGAAATTGGCGGGATACATGAATCAGTGCCTTGCTTGGTACACAGCCAAAATTCAAACAATCTCCCCCAATATTGCGGTCTTTTTTTTCTATCATTAAGGTTTTTAGCCCAAAATGATTCGCAATTCCCGCTGCACCAATTCCTGCCGA
>JBGCDY010000378.1:0-2847 GCA_045105835.1 Chitinophagales bacterium | reverse complement strand
TTAGGTGTATCTGAAGACATTGATAAAAGAGCGTACATAGACCGTTTTAATAAACTTCCAAATCTTCAATGATTAGAATCTAATCAGAACACTGAAAAAAACAATAAACATTTCAATGATTGGATTCATAGTATATATCACAACTCTTTAGATTCAAAAATATTCTTAATGCAACAACATATCCCCTCAAATACATCATTAGATTTTTCTGATTTTATTCACTTTTTTAATGCACGAAGAGAAATAATAAAATCAAAACTATTGACAATTCTCAATGTCAAGTCAAAAGAACAAGATTCATTCTCTTAGAATAAAAAAATCAGGTTTTTATACACAAATAGTGGTAGGAGACTTCGGAAATTTGGCTTTTAGAAAATCATGTTTTATTTCCCTAATAATGATTTCTTGAGAAATGAAACTTCCGAAGTCTTTTTATCTCTCCAAAACAACTGCATACCCCTGCCCCACACCAATACACATAGTCACCAAAGCATAGCGACCTCCATTCTCCTGCAATTCCAGAGCAGCTGAATGCACAATCCTCGTACCCGAAACACCCAAAGGATGTCCAATTGCAATTGCCCCGCCATTGGGATTGATGCGAGCATCATCGTCCGCCAAACCCAAAGCACGGGTACACGCCAAACTTTGAGCAGCAAAAGCCTCATTCAGTTCGATTACATCCATATCGTCTAAGGTCAAGCCCGCTTTTTGAAGAGCCTTACGAGACGCTCCAACAGGACCAATGCCCATAATTCGAGGCTCAACACCCACGACTGCCGAACTCACAATCCTTGCCAAAGGCTTCAAATTGTACTGTTTTACGGCATCACCCGAAGCCACCAAAACGGCTGCTGCACCATCATTCAAGCCAGAAGCATTTCCTGCTGTCACCGTTCCGCCTGTGTCTTTGGATTTGAAGGCAGTCCGCAGTTTTGCCAAAGCCTCCAGAGTAGTGGTAGGTCTAATGAACTCATCTTGCTCAAACACGATGTCCGCTTTCCTTCTTTGTGGAATGAGAACGGGGGTAATTTCTTTGGCAAACCTACCCGATTCCCTTGCTTTGGTGGCTTTCATTTGTGACCAGTAGGCAAATTGGTCTTGGTCTTCTCGACTGATGTTGTACATTTCCGCCAAATTTTCGGCAGTTGTTCCCATACCATCCGTACCATACAAATCTTTCATTTTTTGGTTCACAAACCGCCAGCCAAAACTACTGTCATGCATTTGGGCATCTCTCCCAAATGCTTTGGACACCTTAGAAATCACCCAAGGTCCACGGGTCATGTGTTCGATTCCTCCAGAAATAAACAAATCTCCGTCCCCTGCCTTAATGGCTCTATTGGCGTGAACGATTGCAGACATTCCCGAAGCACAAAGCCGATTGACGGTTTCGCCTGGTACTGACCAAGGCAAACCTGCCAACAACAAACACATCCTTGCCACATTCCGATTGTCCTCTCCTGCTTGATTGGCGCAGCCCATGATTACCTCATCATAAGCTTCTTTCGGAATTTCAGGATGTTTTTCGACCAAGGCTTTGATGGGAATTGCTCCCAAGTCGTCTGTTCGAATGGTTGATAAAGTTCCAGTAAATTTGCCAAATGCAGTTCGTATGCCGTCAATAATGTATGCTTCTTTCATTTGTGTTTTAAGGCTAAAATTTGATGTAAATGTTTGATAGTTTATAAGAACAAAGATAGTTTTCAATATCAAGAATTGCAGTATTTTTTTGACTATTGACTGCTTCCATCCTAAAATAACCCCTTCTATAGGTATTGAATACCTATTAATTTATCTGTAAAAATAATTGGCAAAATGATGAAATAATTATCATGAAAAGCATCCATTTTTTTTGACCAAATAGATTTGTTTAGAAGCTCATTTGTGAACTACAAAACACTTTTCTAAAAAAAAAATGTCAATTATATCCCTTCAATACAACCTATTCACCCATTTTCCCTACTTACTTTATTGAAGGTTGTTTTCACACAAAAAACTCCTTGTAAAATAGCTTATTTCACTAAATTTTATTCAAAAAAGCTTGCATAAATTCTTTAAAATCCACTACCTTGCCATTCTAAATAATAATTCTGCTAAAATCATATAGAAAGCCAATAAGATTTTAACCGTTTTATTTCATAAAAGCGATATTTTTTATTCACCCAAACCTCTAAAATATTTAACATACCAAGTATTATTAGGAAATCGAAACGCATTTAACCAACCCTTTTTGTTTCTAATTAAACCTCTACATCAAGACCTGTTTATCCTAAGAACAGTTTTGATAAGCGAAATCAGGTCGATTTGTTAGTCTATTGATTTGCAAAACATATTTTGTTTTTGCCAAACAATTTTTATTGAATGAATTCCTATTTTAATTATTCTTCAAAGTCATTTTCCTTTGAAGAACATAAAGTAGGTGAAAATTCATAGACGAAACTGATTTTATTCGCTATCCTAAGCTATCCCTATAACAAAAATTGTAAACAGCTATTTTCCTTGAACCAAACAACTGGAGAATAGATACTTATATCAAAAAAATAACAATGTATTTTTCTTATCATTTTTTAAAGATTTTATATGAAACAATTATTAACCATTTTATGTATTTTGCTGATGCTCCCTTTTGCAGCAAATGCACAAACAGTCTCCGGTAAAGTAATGGATACCGACGGTGAGGCTCTTGTTGGAGCGACAATCGTTGTTGATGGTACAACTACAGGTACAACTACTGATGTAGATGGGAATTACTCTCTCAAAGTAGGAGCAGGTACACACAAACTAAATGCAAGTTTCATTGGTTTTCAGACCCAAACAAAAGTTGTGACACTAGCGGATGGACAA
>JBGCDY010000377.1:0-6781 GCA_045105835.1 Chitinophagales bacterium | reverse complement strand
TTTTAGGTCCTGAAACCAAAAAAGCTCTTATTCAATACCAAAAAGACAAAGGCTTACCAATTGGTACCCTCAATGCAGAAACCATGCGTAGTTTGGGTTTGAAGTAAATGAAGTATAAATTTCCGATTTTAACTGCTATTTTCTCTAAAGTGTCCATTTTATAGACGGTGCGACAAATAGAGGTCTTATTACCTCATAATCATACACTAAAACTTGCTTTTAAGTGTAATCAAGGTGTTTAATTGGAGTATAAATAATGCGTGTCATACTGTTTTTACGAAATGATGCCTATTAGGTTGATTAACAGTTAATGGTGTAGTAGTTTAAGAATGCTTGTTTGTCAAGAAAATGTCAAAAAAAAGTTTTTTTGGAGAAAAATTTAATAAAATAGCTCTTTGGTGAAAAAAAAGATGGTTAGGTATTGTTTTTGTTGAGTAAAAGACGATACTCAAATACAATACTACAAACAACTTATTAGATACACCACCTAAATCCACCTTTGATATTTATGTTATTTCAAACAATCTTAATCTTATTCTTCACAGGAATAGTAAGTGTAATTATATTCTTACTTAGACCCATCAATTTAAAAATCTATAACTTAGCGGTTATAGGTGCGGTTGTGGATGAAGACACCCAACAACCTATTGTACACGCACAAGTAATACTCGAAGAATTGAATGGCAGCCGCCAAGCAAAGACCTTGACTCACCAAGATGGTGGTTTTTGGTTTACACTTCAACCCACCAAAAAATACCGACTATTGTTGGTAGATGAGAACGAAGTGGTCATTGACGAAGCCCATTTATCTACATTGAGCATAGAGTCAAAAACATTTGATGTTGTGCTAAGAGGAGCAGGAAACAATACACTTCCTTATCGTCTCGCCAGTTAAAATTCTTACAACCCTCAAATTTCTACAAGTTCAATAGCTTAGATTCCTCTGTTTGGGCGATCTTCTAATCGTCATTTACCTTACAAGAGGATTAGTCCTTATTAAAAAAAAAACATTGTGATGTGATAAATGCTTATTTTTAAGCCCATATAAAATATCCATCATAATGAAAAAACTTACACTGTGCTTCTTAGCCTGTTTCCTATGCTTCAATGCATGGGCACAAAACACTCGCCAATTAGCCAAAACAACCATTCCCTTATCAAAAGTAGAGCGCATCACTCTTCCAAAAGTCAACAATAAGTTGTTGAAAGAAAAAGAGTTGGAGCAAAGAGCAAAAACCAAAGCTCGTGCCATACAGTTTGCAGAGCCTATTGAGGTCAGTATTACCCCCCAAACAAATGGAACATGGGAATACTCCAAAAACGGAAATGCGGTGTGGAGGTTGAAGTTATATTCAGCCAACGCTTTGTCGCTCAATTTGGGTTTTACCCAATTTTTCCTCCCCAAAAGCAGTCGCTTTTTTATTTATACCCCTGATCGTGAAAATATTTTAGGTCCTTTCACTGCAAATGACAATGACCTTCACAAACAATTGTGGACTCCCATCATTGAAGGAGACGAAGTAGTATTGGAACTTCAAATAGAGCGAGAGACTTTACCCGAACTATTATTGGAGTTGGGCTCTGTAAACCACGATTTCATGGGACTTGGTCAAAAACTACTTTCAGGTTCTTGTAATGTGGATGTTGTCTGTGGGACAGCCGATGGTTTGCCACGGGTAGATGAGTATAGAGATATTATTCGTTCGGCAGCAGCTTATTCTATCGGTGGAACTTTCACCTGTTCGGGGGCATTGGTAAACAATACTCGAAATGATGGAACTCCTTACTTTCTAACAGCCGATCACTGTGGACTTCGAGGCGGCAACGCACCTTCAGTAGTCGTCTATTGGAACTATCAAAACAGTTATTGCAGACAGCCAAATTCTCCAGAAAGTGGAAATCCTGGTGATGGCATTTTGACGGACTTCAATTCAGGTGCGACCTTAAAAGCCACCTATGCCCAAACAGATTTCACACTTATAGAGTTGGATGATGAAGTATCCGAAACCGCTCAAGCCTTTTTTGCAGGTTGGGATAGAGAAGGTACGACACCAAGTGGAGCAATTGGAATTCACCATCCTGGTGTAGAAGAAAAACGTATTAGTTTTGAAAATGACGGACTTACAACAGGTAGCTGGTCGGGAACACCTGAGAGTCATTTGGTTGTGAATGATTGGGATACAGGGACTACAGAGCCAGGGTCATCGGGTTCTCCAATCTTTAATTTGAATAAACAAATCGTAGGGCAATTGTCTGGAGGAGGAGCAGCCTGCGGAAATGATTTGTCCGACTCCTACGGATGGTTCAGTGTTTCGTGGGAAGGAGGTGGAAGCCCCCAAACTCGCCTTAGAGATTGGCTTGATCCTGATGATTCTGGATTGATAGATATTGACGGAAAAGATGGCAGTTATGGTTTGGCGCTAACAGAAAGTTTCATAGAAATTTGTAACCAAAATATTGACGATTTCGATTTGGAATTCACACTTACCGACAATTTTGTAGGAAATGTGGGTGTATATTTTGAAGAGATTCCTGTAGGATTGCAAGTAGTATTTGGAGCCAATCCAGTCGAAACGGGAGGAACTACTTCAATAGCCATCAGCAACTTGTCAAGTTTGGCTGCTGGAACATACAGTATTGAGTTTTTTGCTTCTGATGGATTTGACACAGGAAGTTCTATTTTTACCTTCACGATTATTGAAGACATTCCAGATGCACCAAGTTTGATGGAACCTACAAGTGACCAAACAGAGGTCACTACCAATCCAACCTACGAATGGGCAACAATAGTAGATGTGACGTATAGCCTTGAAGTGGCATTAGATGAGAACTTCACAAACGTAGTAATCACAGAGAATAATTTGAACGACGAAACGTATTCAGGCATTACCTTAGAAACCGAAACAGTTTATTACTGGCGTACAAAAGCCACCAATGCTTGTGGCGAAGGAGAGTGGTCTGAGGCATTCCGATTTACCACTGCGGACATTCGTTGTGCAGCCAACTCTTCTACTGATTTGCCTGTCAATATTCCCCCTTTCCCCCCACAAACGGTCACTTCGACTTTGGAAGTAAATGAATTGGGTACAATTGCAGACATTGATGTAGTGGATTTAAGAGGTTCACATTCTTATATAGGAGACTTGGAATTTGAATTGGAAAGCCCATCAGGCACAAGAGTTGTTTTGATTGAGGGAGAATGTGGAGACAATGCCAATTTTGATGTGAATTTCAGCGACCAAGCAGCAGGTGTACCCCCTTGCCCTTATACTGACGGAGGAACTTACCGACCAGCAGAGGCATTGTCCGCCTTCAATGGCGAAGATCCAACAGGTACATGGACTTTGAGGGTGAGGGATAATTTTCCTGGAGATGGAGGAACTTTGGAAAGTTGGGCACTGCAAATCTGTACTGTACCAAATTTTGAATTGTTTGCTTCTACAGGGGTTACGGCTTGTGTAGGAACTTCCGTCGAAATTCCGATACAACTAGGAGGTGCATTTGATGATACGGGAGTGAATATGTCCATCAATGGTTTACCTGATGGCGCAGAATTGAGTTTTGATCAAAGCCCTGCAGAACCAGGTAGTGTAGTCACTGCAATGATTACCAATTTGGATGCAATCGGCATTTATGCCCTTACCGTCTCGGCTTCTGATGGAGCACACAACAGCTTCACACAAATCAATCTAACTGTATTGCCACCTGTAGCATCCGCTCCAGCACCCAATTTGCCTGCGGATGAAACTACCCTTGTAGGATTGACTACCTCAATGAACTGGGGAATAATGGGAGGAATCACAGGTTACCACATCGAAATCGCAACAGACCCAGACTTTACCAACATATTGGTTTCTGAAATAATCCCAACAATTGATTATGATAGTCCTGACTTAGAAGGTAGTACAACCTATTATTGGAGAGTGAGTGGGGTGAATGTCTGTGGAGATGGCCCTTGGTCGGAAGTATTCAGTTTCCGAACACCTCAACTGATTTGTGGTCAAGACAGTTCAGAAGGTGCAGTCGAGATTGGTGAGGGACCTCCAGGTGTCTATACTTCTTCCATCAATATTACTGCCAGAGGCCCTATCATAGATGTGAATGTATCCGAAATTGTTGGTACACACTCTTTTGTTGGAGATTTGAACATAAGACTTATTTCACCTACTGGTACAGCAGTTAACTTGTTATTAGGAGAATGTGATGATGCAGATGACTTCAATGTTGGTTTTGACGATGAAGCAAACAGCAATATTACTTGTCCTATCAGCGAGGGGAACACACATCGCCCTGCTGGAAACTTGAGTGACTTTATTGGAGAAGATGCAGAAGGTCTTTGGGTTTTGAGAATTGAAGATACAGGTAATTTTGATGGTGGAGAATTGGAGTCTTGGCAATTGCAGATTTGTACCGAGCCTGATTTTTCATTGACCAGTCTTTCCGAAGTAGTTACGGCTTGTCCTAATGAGATTGCTAATTTTTCCATAGAAATTGGAGGTGGTTTTGATGCCACTGCGGGTGTTGGTTTGACTGCCGAAGGTTTGCCAATGGGCGCAACAGTTGAGTTCAGTGAAGACCTTGCTACACCAGGTTCTGTAGTAGAAGTAAGTGTTGGAGGATTGACCGATGCAGGAGATTATACCATTGTTTTGACGGCTACGGACGGAATCGAAAGCTCAAATACAGAGGTGAATATCACCGTATTGGACGCAATCATGGCGGCTACGTCTTTGACGAGTCCTACGGATGGAAGTACGCTTTCTGCAATCACTACGAATTTGGAGTGGGCTGGAATGGCAGATGTCAGTGATTACAACGTGGAAGTTTCTACTACGGGAGACTTTAGTACAATCATGCTTAGCGAAAGTATTACAGGCGGAAACACTTTTGACACACCAATTTTAGACGGCAATACGATTTATTTCTGGAGAGTGCAAGGTGCAAATGAATGTGGTGTGGGACCTTGGACAGAAGCATTTAGCTTTACGACTCCCAACATCGTTTGTAGTCAAGCGCAAAACTTGGATGCAGCTATCGAAATCGAAGCCGCCAATCCACAAACCTACAACAGCACAATTACCGTTGCTGAGCAGGGAATTATATTGGATGTCGATGTAAGTGCAAACGGAATACACAGTTATATCGGAGATTTGACCTTCACGCTCATCAGCCCTACGGGTACAGAAGTGGTTTTGGTCGATAGACAATGTACCGAAAGTGAGACCTTCAATATTGGTTTTGACGATGAGTCAGTGACTACCCTGACGTGTCCCTATGACGATGGTGGAAGTTATATTCCTATAACTTCTTTGGCAGCCTTCGATGGAGAATTGGCGATGGGAACTTGGACACTTCGAGTGCGTGACAATGCAGAGCAAGATGGTGGTTCTTTGGAGGCTTGGAGTTTGAATTTGTGTGTTGAACCACAAGATGTAGTAGCTCCTGTATCCAGCTTTACCGTTGGGATTGATGGCTTCAATGTTTTTGCTTCAGACAAATCAGAAGGAGCGACTTCATGGGTGTGGGATTTCGGAGACAATACGACTTTTGAAGGTCAAAATCCTCCAATTCATACCTATGCAGGGCCAGGAGACTATGAGATTTGTTTGACCGTAACGAATAGTGCTGGTACAAACGAAACTT
The DNA here is from genome assembly GCA_045105835.1 of Chitinophagales bacterium. Taxonomy (GTDB): domain Bacteria; phylum Bacteroidota; class Bacteroidia; order Chitinophagales; family UBA2359; genus JAUHXA01. Next base: position 1,138 of record JBGCDY010000377.1, on the reverse strand, counting down.
GCCAAACGGTTAGCATCATTGATACGGCAATTGACCCGATTTTGGCAAACAACTTGATTCGTTTTTACCCAAACCCAACCAATCACTTGCTAAACATCGACTTTGATACTTCTCTTCAAATGGACGTAACAATGGAAATTTATGGAGTGAATGGTCAATTGGTCTTCCAACGTGAACTCAACTCTACCGAAACGACTATTACCGCAATCGTTGATTTGTCCAACTTCTCAACGGGTGTGTACATGGTTCGATTGACTTCTGATGATTGGACAGTGACCAAAAAAGTAGTGAAAGAATAATGGACTGAATGTAAAACGGAAGAAATTCCGTTTGGAATGAATATAGAAAATATAGGCTCTTGTTTTGCTGTTGAGGTGAAATGAGGGCCTTTTTTTGTGGAGGTATTGGTTTTTTTAATAAAAGGTAGTGTTATAATATTTTGGACATTTATTAAAAGATGAATACTTTTACTTCTATAAGAAAATTGAACTGACCGACCTTGAAAATAGAACAACTAACATGACTATAAACGAAGCAATATTACAGACTTTAGAAGATGTCAAAAAGGCAATGCTATCTAAAGAGGTGTATGAACACATCATAACCAATAACTATTGTGATTTCATTAACGCAAAAACACCTTCTTCTACGATTTCCGCTTTATTAGGTAATTTTATTAGAGATGAAGATAATAGAATCAAAAGATTTAAAACGAGTAGTGGTAGTTTTCGTTATTACCTTGCTAAATATAAAAACGAACTGGAATTTTTTAATCGCATGCCAAATATTTTTGATGTATTTAAGGTTGATTATTCATGGGTGAAAACCCACTTAGATATAGTGGAATACCTAAAAAATAAAAAAGGGAATCAAAAAGAGCTGGTTGGTTTATTAAAATCTTTGGGAATAAAGAGCCTTATTGATGAGGATGAAAATGGTAAAAAAGAACTTGAGGTCATAGATCCATTTACCTTTTTCTGTTATATTCACAAACATGGAGATAAAAACCGATTGGATTTCTTGATTCAATTAGCAGAAAAATTAAACCTTACAATTCCAACTGCTGTAAAAGGGCTACCAACAGTTAATGCTCAAAAGGTATGTTTGTTTCCCTTTGAAAAGGGAAGAGTAGGTAACG
>JBGCDY010000376.1:0-4362 GCA_045105835.1 Chitinophagales bacterium | reverse complement strand
CTTCCAGTGTGGACAGGTTACTTCACGTATGGGTGGGGGCTTTTTTGGCAGGTGCATTTTTGGTTTTGAGTGTGCACGCTTATTATTTATTGAAGGGCAGGTATGTCGAAATTTCCAAAAAAGGCTTTAAAATTGCCTTAGTCGTCGCAACAGTTTCTTCTTTGCTTCAATTGGTGCTTGGACACAGTTCGGCAGAAGGTGTTGCAGTGAATCAACCTGCAAAATTAGCCGCTTTTGAAGGGCATTTTGATAGCCTTGCAGTGGCGGATATGTATGTAATGGGTTGGGTGGACAAGGAATCACAAACGGTGACAGGCATCAAAGTACCCAAAGGTTTGAGTTTTTTGTTGCACCAAGATTTTGAAACGCCTGTGGTGGGTTTGAATGCTTTTCCTGAAGAGGATAGACCCTCTCAAGTGAATGCGGTTTTTCAGTTTTACCACTTGATGGTGGCAATTGGGATGGCATTGATTGGGATGACACTTTTGGCGTGTTGGTTTTGGTGGCGTGGCAAATTGTTTGATACCAAATGGTTGTTGTGGGCTTTTGTGTGGGCAGTGATTTTGCCTCAACTGGCGAATCAGTTCGGTTGGTTTGCTGCGGAAATGGGGCGACAACCGTGGGTCGTTTATGGTTTGCTGCGAACTTCGGATGCTTTGTCTAAGGCGGTGACTGCGAATCAAGTGCTCTTTTCCTTGATTATGTTTACTTTCATTTATACGCTGCTGTTGGCTTTGTTTCTGTATACTTTGACTAAGAAGATTATGCATGGACCGTATGATGAAGGGGAATTGGAAGATAGGAATCGACAGAAGGAGATGTTGGATGGGATGGTTGGGTAAAGATTCAATGCTAATGTGACCTACTCCTTAATCCTCATGAAAGGGGAATTATAACGTGAATTAAATTCAAAATGAAATCAATCAACGAAATAAAAAAGAAAATAGAGATATTAAAACACTTGGATAAACGATTTGAAATCTTTGGTGCATCCTCTCATAAATATGAGTTTAACAGGACTATATCAATAGAGGAATTGAATCATTTTGAAGAAAAATACAAAGTCACACTGCCAGAAGACTACAAAGCTTTTTTAAATGAGGTAGGAAATGGTGGGGCTGGTCCCTATTATGGAATCTATCCCCTAAAGAAGGATTTAGGTGGAGTAGAGAATAAGTTTGAATTGCTACAGTTCGACTTTCCTCATAAAGAAGAATGGAATTTGAGTGAGAAATTTTTTACAAAGTTTGATGAAATAACGGGGGCTGATTATGAGGATGACGAAAATTTCGATGAGGAAGTAGCATATTTCTTTGACCATATTTTTTGGAGCAACTATTATAAAGATGAACTTACATATGGCAGTATTTACATCTCCAATTATGGGTGTGGGCTTAGATTTTTATTCATTATTTCTGGTGAAGAAAAAGGAAATATCTGGTTTGACGGGAGAGCTGACAGAGGTGGAATATACCCAGAAATTGATGATAAAGAAAACCATATAGGTTTTTCAGATTGGTATATTAATTGGCTGAACGAGTCTATACTGAAAATCAAAGAACTTGAAAATTGGACAAAAATAAAATTTGAAGAGTTTAAGAAAAAAGAAAAGTTTTTAGCAGATTCCCGATTATCTTATTTAGGAGTTGAGAATCTAACAACAAGGTCAATTTTAAACGAGATAATTAATGAAATTGCAGACATCTACAAGGAAATTTCCGAAAAGAACGATGTATATAATGAAGAAAAAAAATTAGAAACAAACATTAAAAAATTCGCTAGCGATTCTTTGACTTTGAAAACAGAAGACCGCAAGCGTATTTATAGCTACTTTGAAGAAATAATGCACATAGTTAGAATCGATATTCGTTACAAACAAGGATTCATGTATTATTTAGAAGATGAATTAGGGATTTAAAAAAATCATAAACCTATATGGAAACATTCATAGGAATCGACTACCCAACTTGGTGGTTTTTAATCGTTGGAGCCGTTTTTTCAGGCTATGCAGTCTTGGATGGCTTTGATTTTGGAGCAGGTGCATGGCATTTGTTTTTCAAGAAGGAGAAGAGTCGGCGGATAGCCCTGAACGCAATTGGTCCCGTTTGGGATGGGAATGAGGTGTGGTTGGTCATTGGAGGGGGCGCATTGTTTGCGGGCTTTCCAGTGGTGTATGCCACGATTTTATCGGGAATGTACATTCCGTTTATGTTGTTTTTGATGTTCATCATTTTGCGGGCGATTTCGATAGAATTTCGGAGCAAGGAGAAGATGCTTTGGTGGCGCAAGATGTGGGATGTTACTTACAGTATATCGAGCATTATGCTGGCATTGATGCTGGGAATCATATTGGGCAATGTATTGCAGGGCTTTCCATTGCAGAAAAATCAGGAGTTGAGTGTGCCGTTATTGGACGTATTGAATCCATTTTCACTTTTGGTGGGAGCGACAACTTTGGCTTTGTTCATGATGCATGGGGCGATTTATTTGACTATGAAAACCGAAGGCAGGCTGTTCGCCAAATTGACCATTTTATTGAAGCGAGCCATCATCGCCTTCGTGGTTTTATTTTCGATTTCAACTGTTTATACGCTGATTTACATACCTCATTTATCAGACAAATTCAAGGAGTTTCCTGCCTTGTTCATTGTGCCTTTGATGGCGATATTGTCGATTGCCAATATTCCAAGGCTCACGAGTAAACGCAAATATTTCCAAGCCTTTTTATTTTCATCTTTGGCTATTTGCTTGCTATTCATCATTGTAGCGATAGAATTATATCCTGTGATTTTGTTTTCGACTATCGACCCACAATACCACATCACCGTTTACGATGCCGCTTCTTCTATCAAAACTCTCAAAATCATGCTGACTTTTGCAGCGATTGGTGTTCCATTGATTGCTTCTTATACCTTCTTTGTCTATCGGACTTTTAGGGGTGTGGTGAAATTGGATGAGACGAGTTATTGATTTTGTTGACAACAAAAAGCGATGCCCTTCCACAAGCATCGCTTTGTTAAGCTCATACAATAAAGTCTAAGCCTACCTATTTCTTTTACGAATCCATTTAGTTATTACACACATTATTCTTTTTTGTTATTACTCTGCTCGCTTTCAAGAATCATTGGCAAATCACCGTCCGTTACGATAATCTTTGCATTGGGAGATTTGGCGAGTTCTTGCAAAGCTTCAATGGATTTGAATTGCAGTATTTTTGAATTTAAGCCTTCGGCAATAATCAATTGAGCATCTCTTATTCCAGCCGCTTCAACTCGTTTGCGATCTGCTTCTCGTTTTTCTTGATCGAGCACAAATTCCATTTGTTGTGCCTGCTGTTCAGCCTCCAGTTTACTCTCTATCGCTATTGCTAAACTCCGTGGGAGGTTAATGCTTTTCAACAGCACTGCCTCAACTATAATCCCTTTTCCATCCATAAGTGTCATCATTTGTTCTCTGATAGCTTTTTTTTTTTTTTTCCTCTCCCCCGTGTGCATATCTTTTGCATAGAAGCGAGAAGTGACATCTGCCACAGCAGAGCGAAAGACGGGAAGAATGACATTTCGTTCATAATTCAGCCCAATATTCCGCAAAAGTTGTGGTGCTTTATTGCCATCAATGTTGTACAAAATAGACACTTCACTGCCAATAGTAAGCCCCTCCTTAGATGGAATATTAACCGCAACCTCCAAATTCTCTGTTTGAGTAGATACTTTTACAATTTTGGAAACCAAAGGATTATATGTCTTCAATCCATCCGTATAAGGAATATCCGAGTACATTCCCAGTTTTCTCTTCACACCTACTTCACCCTGTTTGATGGTTACACAGCTACATAAAGAGAAAATAATTATCAAACCTAAACCTCTACTTAAAATCTTCATCATCATAGCATTAACATTTTGAGGGTTACAAAAATTGTTTAATACAATTGTATCTTTGAGTTTTTTAAAAACAAGTTTTTATTGTAAAACTATTTTAAATAATAGCTTTACTATTTTTTATGGGAGTATAACGCACTTCTAATAAAATGGTTCAATATTGCCATGATAAATTTTCATTGACTGCAAATATGGAGATTGAAATATTTGACCACGAAGAAAGTGCAGTATTTAAAAGGGCTCTTTGACAATTTTTGCAAAGAGAACAAAGACTTCGGAAGCTTGATTTTGCAAAGACTTGATTATCAGAAATAAAATCGCAGCTTATTTTTTAAGATAAACTTCCGAAGTCTCCTTTTGCAGTTTTTGTCAAAGAACCTTTAAAAGATATTCGATAGATGACCAAGGAGAGATACACTTGAAATAAGGATATAATGGTTTTCATCAATAGCGAGGGGTTTTAAACCCCTCGCTATTGATGAAT
>JBGCDY010000375.1:0-4781 GCA_045105835.1 Chitinophagales bacterium | reverse complement strand
GGTGTAAGTACCTGCTGTTGCTTCAATGGTTTGTGTGTCTTCATTGTTTGACCATAAGTAGCTTGTCCAAGAACCTGCGTCTAAGGTGGTGTTTCCGCCATTGCAGTATTCCAAATCGCCAGAAATGGAAGGATTCGCATTTTCATTTTCTACCACTTTTACTTCGTCTGTTCCTGTACAGCCATTGGAGTTGGTAACGGTGACGGCGTAAGTACCTGCTGTGACTTCAACCGCTTGGGTGGTCGCATTGTTGGACCATTGGTAACTTGCCCAAGTACCAGCATCTAAGGTGGTATTTCCGCCATTGCAGTAGTCCAAATCGCCAGAAATATTCGGTACGGGATTGGCATTTTCTACAACGCTTACTTGGTCTGTTCCTGTGCATCCATTATCGCCAGTAACGGTGACCGTGTAAGTACCTGCGGTTGCGGCAATGATTTGGGTAGTAGCATCATTAGACCATTGATATCCCGACCATACTCCTGCATCTAAAACTATATCTCCATCCGTTGCACAATAACTAAAATCGCCTTGAAATACATAAGCTGCTCCTGTATTTGAAGCCTGTCGAAGTGTTCCAACTATTGCATCGTTTCCTGAAATGGCAACACTCGAACCAAAACGATCACCTGCGTTCTTATCGCTTGCTTGTATTTTTTTGACCTCTCCCCAATTGTTGGTGCCGTTCTGGTCTTTTCCAAAAATATACGCAGCTCCTATATATCCAGCTTGATGCTGTGCTCCGACTATTACATAGTCTCCTGAAATAGCAACACTTGAACCAAATCTATCACCTGTCTGTTTGTCGCTTGCCAGTATTTTTTTGACTTCTCCCCAGTTATTGACACCGCCCTGATCTTTTTCAAAAATATACGCTGCTCCAGCTCTATCACCGTCTGTAACTTCACTCCTTGCTCCAACGATTGCATAGGTTCCTAAAATGGAGACACTAAAGCCAAATTCGTCATCTTCCTCTCTATCGCTTGCCTGTAATTTTTTGGCTTCTCCCCAGTTATTGACGCCGCCTTGGTCTTTTTCAAAAATATAGGCTGTTCCGCCTGTATCTTCCGCAAATGCTCCGATTATTGCATGATTTCCTGAAATGGAGACACTTGTACCAAATCTATCGCCTGACACCTTATCGCTTGCTTGTATTTTTTTGACCTGACCCCAGTTGTCAGTGCCACCTTGGTCTTTTGCAAAAATATAGGCTGCTCCTGCATCAGTACCGCCTGTATCTTCAAGGTGTGCTCCAACGATTACATGGTTTCCAGAAATGGAGACACTAATACCAAATTGGTCTAATGTCGTTTTATCGCTTGCCTGTATTTTTTTGACTTCTCCCCAATTGTCAGTGCCCCCCAAGTCTTTTTCGAAAATATACGCTGCTCCTGCATTATTACCACCTGTATCTTCACCAAATGCTCCGATTACTGCATGGTTTCCTGAAATGGAGACACTTGTGCCAAAATAATCTGGTCCAGCCTTATCGCTTGCCTGTATTTTTTTGACAAATACCCAGTTATTGCTGCTTGGGTCTTTTTCAAAAATATACGCTGCTCCTGCATCAAAACCACCTGTATCTTCGCCAGCTGCTCCAACGATTGCATAGTTTTCTGAAATGGCAACACTCCCGCCAAATCTGTCGTCTGTTTGCTTATCGCTTGCCAGTATTTTTTGGATTTCTTGGAAGTCTGGAGCGTGAATATTAGGTGTTGGGTTGGCATTTTCTACAACGCTTACTTGATCTGTGCCTGTGCATCCATTGTCATCTGATACGGTGACCGTGTAAGTACCTGCTGTTGCTTCAATGGTTTGGGTGTCTTCTTCGTTTGACCATGAATAAGTACTCCAAGTACCTGCATCTAAGGTGGTCGTGTTGTTGGAGGCACAGTATTCTAAAATGCCTGTGATATTTGGTGTTGGGTTGTCGTTTTCGATAACGGTGACTTGATCTGTTCCCGTACATCCATTAGAGTTCGTTACAGTGACGGTGTAAGTTCCTGCTGTTGCTTCAATGCTTTGATTATCATTATCATTGGACCACAAATAACTTGTCCAAGTACCTGCATCTAAGGTGGTGTTTTCGCCATTGCAGTATTCCAAATCGCCTGAAATAGAAGGATTCGCATTTTCATTTTCTACAACGGTCACTTGGTCTGTGCCTGTACAGCCATTGTTGTTGGTCACAGTGACGGTGTAAGTTCCTGCTGTTGCTTCAATGCTTTGAGTATCATCATCATTGGACCACAAATAACTTGTCCAAGTGCCTGCATCTAAGGTGGTGGTGAGGTCAGAAGCACAGTATTCTAAATCGCCTGTGATATTGGGTATCGGATTGGCATTTTCAATGACGGTCACCTCGTCTGCGAGACTTTCGATATTGTTGGTGGCAGTAACGGTATAAGTGCCTTCGGTTACTTCAATCGTTTGAGTCGTAGCACCATTTGACCACAGATATTCTGTCCAATCCCCTACTGCATTCAAAATTGTATTTTCATCAGATACACAATACTCTAAATCTCCTTCGATAGCCAACAACTGAGTAACGTTGATGGCAAAACTCGCATCTAATTTGAATGTTACATTTACAGTTTGGAATTTTACAGGAATGGGATAATTACAGGTAGGATTCCGAAAATAACTATCATTTCCAGTTCCAATCTTGCCATTGCATGTTTCAGGGGTAGCTACGACTCTTCCTGAAAATGTTTTGAATTCTATCCACAGCGTTGTTCCACAATCAGAGTTAATTGTGGGAGGTGTGGTCAATTCAAAAGTGACGCATTTTCCATCATCTGACGATTGAGTGGTAAAGGTTTCTGAATAAAGAGGGGTATCCGCAGGAGTATACATTACTGTTCCTGCAGTTCCACAAAAAAGATTTACGGTGACATTGGGTGCTCCACCAAAGCTTTCTTGATTGAAATCTATGGAATTAACCAAAAATATTCCATCTATACTTGACACATCAATACCTTGTATGATGTTATTTTCACCTGCTCCACAGGCTAAAGCCTTCTCTCCTTGGGGATCGTCGCAACCATTACAAAAAGGCCCCTCAAGGGTGATTCCGTTGCTGCCACTTTTTAGTTGGTTTTGTACTGCTTGAGAGGAGGGCTGAATTGAAGTAGGAGTTTCGAGTGAGTTTGTTGTTTCTTTTTCATCCTGAGGTTGCATGGATTTTCCACCTGTCTCAATTGTGACTGAGATTTGAGGCTTTTGTGCAAATGTATTCATGGACAAGAATAGGCATAAGTTGAATAAAAAGAAAAATGTTGTGGGCTTCATGATAATGATTGTTATTTGAATGTGATGGAAATTGTTTTTTGCCTTGTTTACTTCATAGTTCCTTCCCATTTGAATTTGTGAACATCGGAGGGGATTATTTTTAAAAAACCTGGTTCTTTGATTGAAATTGAGACTACAATAGTCCATGGGATTAGCCTGCTATTTTGCTGATAACTTTTTTTGTATAAAATCAGGCTATTGTAGTCTTTAGATTCTCCACAGAATTTGTCAGGCAGTCAAAAATCTAATTTGTACACATAATAATTTGCTTGATTTTTGTGTCTTTCTTGATTTGACTTTTATCTATTTCATACGTTCCGAAATAAGCATCTAATAGATACCATATACCATCTTTAGAAGCATGCGTTCTGGACTCTATTTCTGAGCCATGTACTTCAATTGGACCTAATATTTTTTCCAGCTCGCCAAAGGTCATACCTACGTGTACGCCTTGCTTCGTCTTTGCTAAAGGTGTATCAATAGAAATTGCACCTACTCTTGATTCATCTCTGAATTGAGTATCAAGATGCCCTAAGAGATCTCCCTTGTCATTTTTGATGTAAAAAACATCAAAACTACCTTCTCCTGTTCGGAGAATGCCTTTTTCTAAAACATCCTTATGTTTTGCGATTGGATCCCCCTTGCTTATTCCATAAAAACTTTTCGAATCAATGAGATACCTATCTTCCTGTTCTACACTGTTTTTTACCGAACCGCTGCAAAGATCTCCTTCTTCAACTCCATTGAGCCATGCCTGTAAGGTGTTGGTTCTTTCTTCTGTTAGCTTTGCCAGATATGCTGAAACACACATGGAGTGACTACTGCCATAGTGGCCTGCTCTTCGGTTTGGATATTTGACTTTTACTTCTGCATCTCGAAATTGTATCCAAAGTCGTTGGGAAGCCCTGAGGTTGTTAATGAATTCAGCATCGTCTTGATAGGCAGATAGGATGGTATTGTAAACCTTGTTTAATTCTTTGTCTGTTTCGGCATAAATACCTTGGGCACTTATAGTCATATTTGATTGAGTTTGTGCATATCCATTCAAACAAAAAAGAGTGATTAAAACTATTAGGGATTTTTTCATTGGTTGAGAATTTTGGTTTCTAAATAAATTGTATTCACCCTATAGTTCCCTCTCGTTTGAATATGTGAACACTCTATTTTACTTTTTTTGAAAAAAAGTTGATTATTTTTGTGAACCCTATTTTACCCTTCCGAAATATTCACACTCACTTCAAATAGATAGAATAATAATGAAAAATTTTAATGATTGGTTGTCAGAGTTTAAGAAGGGGAAGGCATCAGCAGTTAATGTATTGTATGAAGAATTCCGACCTTTCTTTGTTCGATTGATGCAGCAAAAACACAGGTGTAATGAAGAAGAAGCCATAGATATTTTTCAAGATTCCATCATTGTTCTCTACAAAAATGCACAGGTAGGCAAATTAGATGATTTGAGTAGTCAGTTGAAAACCTATTTATTTAGG
>JBGCDY010000374.1:0-6800 GCA_045105835.1 Chitinophagales bacterium | reverse complement strand
CATCTATCCATACACTTTGGGTTTCTCCAGTTGATAAACAACCATTAATACCTTGAACCATTAATTCTTCTACACCAGGACCTGTATTGGCATAGCCTCTAAAGTCATCACAAGTAAGCATTGCATTGACACAGTCATTTGGGGGAGCTAAATCTACCGTGGTTTCACAATTTTCTATCGAGCAAGTCCAAGTAGCTTCCCATCCAAGGGTGGTGAATCCTCCATTCTCGTCAAATACAAAGGTCAAGCAGCCGCTTCCTGCGGTGATGTGTCCAGGGGTGTAAATGTCGTAAATCAGTTGCCCGCTGAAAGCTCCAATTAGTGGCGCATCCGTATCTGCTCCATCATAAATATAGAGCACATCTCCTAGTGATACATTGCTACCAGCTTCTGTGATAAACGTTTGAAAGTCCATCACCAAGCAGCCTGCGTCTTCGGGACAAATGGTAAATGTCAAAGGGTCGCTGATCAATTGATTGCCATAAATACCAGGGAAATTATTGCCGCCATCGTCGTAGAAAAAGCCTTCGCAGTCTGTGGTCATGGGAGTGTCCCCCATATTATAGCTGTTTTGGGCAGCTACAACATAGGTGAGTAGTAGGAGTAAGGTAAAAGTAAATGCGTTTTTCATTTAAGTTTGCTTATGTGTTAAGGAAAAGTTTTATGAAATTAACCAAAAAAATGAAATTGTGAAATAAAGAATTGATTTAAAGCTTCTTTATGAAAGAATAAGCTGCCTTATTTATAAAGACTGATGAAGCCCAAAAAGTAAACAGTGGGTTTATTTATGAGGCTAATTTTGGAGATAGAGACAGTAGCCTTGTAGTGTTTGAGGAAAAGTCTTCAAAAAACAGTGTTTTATTCTAAATTTGCAGGCGATTATTCGTAAAAATGATGAATTCAAAACACGATATTAAATGCCTTACATCCAAGAATCGACCTATCATAAGCATCCTACTTGGCAGTTCAATCGACACCTGCAAACCATGATGCCGAGTATGTTCCGCAAAGTGGAGGGGGTGGACTATGAGCGTGAAAGAATAGACATCAGCGATGGGGATTTTTTGGATTTGGATTGGGTGCAGAAAGGTAGCTCCAAATTGATGATTGTGTCGCATGGTTTGGAAGGACATTCGGATCGGCACTATGTCAAGGGGATGGTGAAGTCGTTTAGTCAGAATGGTTGGGATGCGCTGGCTTGGAATTGCAGGGCTTGCAGTGGTGAAATGAACCGACTGCCCCGAATGTATCACCACGGCGCAACAGAGGATTTGAGGGATGTGGTCAATCACGTTTTGAAGAACCATGCCTACGAAGACATCGCTTTGGTGGGATTTAGTATGGGAGGAAGTCTGACTTTGAAGTATTTGGGAGAAGAAGGTAAAAGTGTTTCTCCTCGTATAAAAGGAGGAACTGCAATTTCTGTTCCCTTCAATTTGGTGGCAAGTTTGCCCACGATTCACGCTGCCTCCAACTGGATTTACAAAAAACGATTTTTGCGAAAACTGGCACGCAAGGTTAGAGCCAAAGCACTGATGTTTCCCGAATTGATTGATACCAAAGGCTTGGATAAAATCAGCACTTTTGACGAATTTGACAACCGATATACAGCACCGCTTCATGGCTTCAAAAATGCAACTCATTTTTACCAGACAGTAAGTGCCCATCAGTATGCACCCAATATTGCAGTGCCTACTCTGATTGTCAATGCTGCAAATGACCCTTTGTTGCCGAAAGAGTGTTATCCGATTGAACTGGCAAAAAAACATCCGTTTATACATCTTGAAGTGCCTCGAAAGGGCGGACACGTGGGTTTTATGTTGCCAAAAAGTGAATTGACTTGGGCAGATAAACGGGCATTGGAGTTTATGGATGGTGTGATTGGAGGGGGATTTGAAGTGTGAGGGGGAACAATGAGGGATTTTTAGTATTTTTGTTGTGTATCGGCGATTTCAATCGCTGTAAGTATAGTGTGAAAATGGTTTGATGTTAGTAAAATTATTTTTTCAAATTATTGCTCAAAGAAAATAAGCCTTATATAGCGTGTCAGCGATTGAAATCGCCGTTACCGAAATTTTGAAGTTCAATACACTTGCCTGCAAGCTTTTTTTGAGTTTGTATTTGAATTTTTAATTTGAACTTTTCTGGGGTGACTTCACCCTCCAAGACCGTCAAATGATAGGCGATAAATTTTAAAAAACAAGAAATCAAAAGAAAGATACAATGACCGACAAGCGAGCCAATTTTAAGCAGCATATTGAGGAAGGATACAATTTTGAAGGAGAACATATTATACTTGGAACGGCTATTTTAGACGAAGAGCCATTGGAGGAAACGCTTATCAAAGCACCTTTGAAGTCTTTTAACCGTCATGGACTGATTGCAGGAGCAACGGGAACGGGTAAAACCAAGACGATTCAATTGATTACCGAAGCTTTGTCTGCCGAAAGTGTGTCGGTATTGGTGATGGACATCAAAGGAGACTTGAGTGGTTTGGCAGCAGAAGGGAACTTTCACCGCAAGATATTGGAGCGACACGACAAGATTGGGATTCCTTTTGAGCCGACTGCATTTCCTGTAGAATTGCTGAGTCTGTCGGATGAGAAAGGGGTGAAACTTCGGGCAACGGTTTCGGAGTTTGGTCCTATTTTGTTTTCTAAAATATTGACTTTGAATGAAACACAATCGAGTATTGTGTCGATTATCTTCAAATATTGCGACGACAATCAGTTGCCGCTTTTGGATTTGAAGGACTTCAAAAAGGTATTGGCTTTTGCGACGAATGATGGCAAAGAGGAATTGCAGGAAATGTATGGGAGTATTTCGCCTGCTTCGGCTGGTGCGATTTTGAGGCGTATTGTGGAATTGGAGCAGCAAGGAGCAGACAATTTCTTTGGAGAACCTTCTTTTGAAGTAGATGATTTGATGCGGATTGGAGAAGATGGCAAAGGGATGATTTCTATTTTGCGACTGACCGATTTGCAGGACAAACCGAAGTTGTTTTCCACTTTCATGTTGTGCTTGTTGGCAGAGATTTACGCCAAATTTCCAGAGGAGGGAGATTCAGGAAGACCCAAATTGGTGGTATTTATTGACGAGGCTCACTTGATTTTCAACGAAGCTTCCAAAGCTTTGTTGAACCAAATCGAGAGCATTGTCAAATTGATTCGCTCCAAAGGAGTGGGCTTGTTTTTTTGTACCCAAAACCCAACGGATATTCCCGATGCGGTGCTTAGTCAATTGGGTATGAAGGTGCAACATGCGCTTCGAGCCTTCACCGCCAAAGACCGCAAAAACATCAAATTGACTGCCGAGAACTACCCACTTTCGGACTATTACCAAACCGATGAAATGTTGACTTCTTTGGGAATTGGAGAAGCTGCTATTACTGTGTTAGATGAACAAGGACGACCTACGCCACTGGCAGCTACGCTTTTGCGTGCGCCTCGTTCGAGAATGGATGTTTTGACGGATACCGAATTGGATGCTTTGGTGCGTAAGTCCAGCATTGCTCGTCACTACAATAAAGAAGTGGATAGGGAAAGTGCCTATGAGATTTTGACCGAAAAATTGAAGGCAGCAGAACAGATGGCTATGCAGCAAGCAGCAGCAGAGGAGGAAGAAAAACAAACAAAAAGTCGTCGGGGAAGTAATAAAGAGGAAGAAGGTATGCTGGAATCTTTGACCAAAAACACGATGGTTCGGCAAATTGGTCGAACGGTTGCGAGGGAATTGACCCGCAGTATTTTAGGAGTTTTGGGCTTTGGAGGAAGGAGTAGGAGAAGGTGGTAAGAAATAGGTGGGAATCACTTATTCGTTAGGCAGTTTGAAAGCTCAAGTCGTAAGTTTATAGATTGTTTGATTTAAAAAAAAAGTAAATGTCTGATAAAGTTGAACGTTATAGATATTATAGGAAAGCTACTGACAGTTTGATGGAAAAAATCAATGTCTATTTGGAAGATGAGATTATTAGGAGGGTTGCAAGAACAATGGGTTTAGAGAATTCTAAAGGTCAAGTCATAATGGATGAGATTGGACTAATTATAGCCGTAGCTAGTGCAGCCATGGATTATCGGGTAAAGGGGAAAACGGCTATAGAAAAATACTATGATGAACGAGGTGCTGAAAATGACGAGGAGGAGTTATTGTTAAATGGTCTTTTGAATACTTACGATTCTCTTTTTCGGGTAGAAGAGATAGATAAACCCAATAGCTCTATGGTGCTTTATGATTTGATGAACAAGAATGAAATCATACTTACAGATATTGGGATGACTAAATCAATGGCTTCCTTCTCTCATGAGATGCTTTTGTTTTGCAAGGTGCTTCAAATAGGTGATTTATGGATGACAGGTGGATATAGTTTACCTTTTGTATCTGGGTTTGAAAAATTGTATGCCTCTAAGTATTATAGTATTGTCAAAAAAATAAAGACTAAAAACCCTAAAATCAAACGTGCTGCGGCATTTTACCAACTGTATAAAAAATATGGAATAGACTCTAAATTGGGTTACGTGACTTAAATTTACTGACTATCAAAATGGAAAGGGGAGGACAGTTTTGAATGCAAAACTGTTCTCTCCTTTTTTAGTTAAATCTATATTGGGAATGCCTATTCTTCTACCTTTTCAGGAGCATCTCCCGAACCATCATCAACAGGTTTGGCATCATAATATTCGGTATCCTTGTCTGCCATGTTCATCATCTGTCCCAATTGTTTCATGGTGTCCTCATTCATTTGTGGGGATTGACCAGATTGGTTCACGGATTTATTTTTTTTTTGAGGGTCAAATACCAAAATACGTTCCACCGTCTCTTTGACTGGAGGAATGTCTTCTTCGGTAATGGTCATCAAAATGTCTTTGGTCAAAGGAGCAATTTTCACCAATCTATTTGCCTGACGTTCTACACACTCGCCAAATAAATTACGCGCCACCCTTGCATTCCCAAAAGAATCGTTGCGTTTTTCGTAGAGTTCCTCAAAGATAAACATCAACTTTTCCTCGCCGTCATCCGACAATTGGAAGTCTGCTTTCTTGGCAAAAATCTTGAAAATTGCCAATAATTCCTGTGGTTTGTAGTGGTCAAAAGTATAGTAGCGATTGAAGCGAGACTGAAAACCAGGATTGGATTTGATAAAATCCTCCATTTCGTTGGGATAACCTGCCACAATGACTACCAAGCGTTTGCGGTAATCTTCCATTCGCTTCAAAATGGTCTCCACGGCTTCTGAACCAAAATCACGTTTGTCTCCGCCACCTCTTGACAAAGCATAGGCTTCATCAATGAACAAAACGCCATCCAAAGCAGCTTTCACCACTTCATCGACCTTCAATGCAGTCTGACCGATATAGCCAGCCACCAAGCCCGCTCTATCTGTCTCCACCAAATGACCCCGCTCCAAAATTCCCAAATGTTTGAAAATGCGTGAAATCAAACGGGCAATCGTTGTTTTACCTGTACCTGGAGGGCCCATAAAAACCATGTGCAAACCACGGCTAGAATTGGCAAGACCTTTTTCTTCCCTTAATTTTTGGATTTTGAGGAAGTTAATCAGTGTTTTGATTTCATCCTTGATGTTTCGCAAGCCAATCAGTTCATTCAATTCGGCAAACACATCCTCCAAAGATTCATTTTCATCTACTTCGACCTGAGTAACGTTAGGAATGGCTTTCTTAGGTTCTTGTGAAAGTTTCACAATCTTCTGCAAAATATCCTCTTCCTCCTTCGTCACCTTTCCATCTGCCTTCACAATAATAGACGCAAAACGGTACAAGTGACTTGATACCTCTTGAAAAAGTTCATGCCCCAATTTGGACAAAATCACAGGCAATAGCATTTCATTTGGAAACTGCCCTTTGACATTGAAGATTTTGAAGTCTTGTAGGAGTTTGATTTTCTCAGGAAAATTGGGGTTTTGCAGCATATCGTTGATGCGGCTCAATTTGATGGAATCACCCATGTCTCCTTTGCCCAACAATCGCTCATACATATACACCAAAGCAAATTGTACTCGACGAGAATTGACAGATTCGACTGCCGTACACATATTGTAGGTGCGGATGATGTCCTGAACGAATAGTTCTTTTGTGTTGGGGTCATTGACAATGATATCCGAGTCATTCGCCATTTTGCGAATCGCATCCTTGAATGCTTTGTCTTTGTCCAGTCGTTTGCAGAGGTCTACATAAACGTCGCCTTCGTGTCGCAACATTTGAAGGTAAGCATCGTCCACGATGTCTTGTTCTATCGCCTTTTCAGGTGAAACTTTGTCTTTGGGAGCAGCACCACCGCCACTGTTTTCGCTCTTCTTCTTGTCGCTCTTTCCGAATCGAACAATGTTCATATTGCTTTCTTCATCATAAGCTGCAATTGCTAAAAGAAATTGGTGCAACTTTTCCTTCATTTCTTCCTTCAAGCTCGTCAAAGGAAGTTTCATTTCGCCTGCTTCGTCAAATAGTTTTTCAACATCATCAATGGATAAGTATCCCTTATTGAAGTGTATATTACTGTCTGTCAGAACGAATCCGCCATTGATTGCACCCAAATTGTTGTCATAAAATAGAAAGATTTCTTCTCTCGCTAAATTGAGACTCGGAAATTGTAGGGTCATCCGCAATATGGTGAGCGGAGGTACTTTACCCACTGTATAAAAACGATTTGCTTTCAGTTCGTCTTTATTGAAGTGGTCTGCTATTAGTTTTTCGATTTGATTCGAAGGTATTTTTGCCATAGGTTATATTTTTTCGACCTACAAATCTAATAAGGAATGACAAATGATGTGTGATAAATGGTTATTT